>JBFHQA010000107.1:0-9185 GCA_041592455.1 Thiobacillus sp.
TCTTTTCGGAGATCACCGGCGCGAGAATGACTTTGAGCAAACGCTCTTGACTGATCGCACTCATCACACCATCTCCTCGAATTGCTTGATCGCCGCCTTGGTGATCAGCACATTGCCAAACTTGACCAGGCTCCACGGGTCAGCCTGATGCGGCTCGACCACGTAGACGTCGCGCAGGTTGCGCGAGGACAGCCACAGATTGTCATCCACAGTATCGGCAATGATCATGACCTTGCCATAACCCATCGACTTCAGCTTGCCGGCCAGAACCTTGGTCTTGGGGGACTCGATGCCCAGACTCTCGACCACCTTCAGCTTGCCGTCGCGCGCAAGCTGCGACAGGATTGTTGCCAGGCCCGCACGGTACATCTTGCGATTGACCTTGTGGGTGAAGTTCTCATTGGGCTTGTTCGGGAAAGCCAGGCCACCCCCACGCCAGATCGGGCTGGAAGTACGACCCGAACGTGCGCGACCGGTACCTTTCTGGCGCCAGGGCTTGTGGGTCGAAGCCGTGACTTCGGCACGCGTCTGCTGCGCACGGTTGCCGCTGCGGGCATTGGCCTGGAAGGCCGTTACCAACTGGTGCACCAGCGCTTCGTTGTATTCGCGACCAAAGGTTTCATCGGAAGCAGCCAGGCTCGTCACCTGCTGGCCCTGATCGTTGATGACCGACAATTCCATCATGCACCCCCTTTCACTGCGGGGCGAACCACGACATGACCACCCTTGGCACCGGGAACGGCACCTTTCAACAGAACCAGACCACGCTCGGCATCCACGCGAACCACTTCAAGGTTCTGCTTGGTGCACGTGACCGCGCCCATATGACCCGACATGCGCTTGCCAGGGAAGACGCGACCCGGGTCCTGCGCCATGCCGATCGAGCCCGGCACGTTATGCGAACGGGAGTTACCGTGCGAAGCGCGCTGCGAACTGAAATTGTGGCGCTTAATGGTGCCCGCAAAGCCCTTGCCCTGCGTCACACCCGTCACGTCCACTTTCTGGCCGGCGGCAAAGACTTCAACGGAAACCGATGCGCCAGCCTGATACTGGGCAGCCTCATCCGGCGTCACGCGGAACTCGCGCAGTATTTCGCCTGCGTCGACACCCGCTTTTGCAAAGTGGCCGGCTTCAGCCTTGGTGACACGGCTATTGCGGCGGGTGCCATAGGCAACCTGCACGGCGGAATAGCCGTCGTTTTCTGACGTGCGAACCTGAGTCACACGATTGTTGGACATTTCCAGCACGGTCACCGGAACGGACGCACCGTTCTCGGTGAAAATGCGGGTCATGCCGACCTTGCGGCCAACGAGCCCGATACTCATCTCTTTATTTCCTATCTCAAGCAGGCCAGAAATTCGGCCAGCTAGGGTTGTAGGTGCCGATTACTATTGACCGGCGACTTATTGATACTACTGAAGGGCCGGCATTATACACATGCCGGCCTTTTATTACAACTTGATCTCGACGTCCACGCCAGCGGGCAGGTCCAGCTTCATCAGGGCATCGACCGTCTTGTCGGTCGGATCCATGATGTCCATCAGGCGGCGGTGGGTACGGATCTCGAACTGGTCGCGGGAAGCCTTGTTGACGTGGGGCGAACGCAGCACGTCGAAACGCTCGATCGAGGTGGGCAGGGGCACGGGGCCCTTGACCACGGCGCCGGTACGCTTGGCGGTTTCGACGATCTCGAGTGCCGACTGGTCGATCAGTTTGTAGTCAAACGCTTTTAGGCGAATGCGGATTTTCTGGTTTTGCATGGTATGTGCCTTACTCTTCGATCTTGGCCACGACGCCTGCACCGACGGTGCGGCCGCCTTCGCGGATGGCGAAACGCAGACCTTCGTCCATCGCGATCGGCTGGATCAGCGAGACCTTGATGCTGACGTTGTCGCCAGGCATCACCATCTCAGTGCCGGCCGGCAGTTCGATCGAGCCGGTCACGTCGGTGGTACGGAAGTAGAACTGCGGACGGTAGCCGTTGAAGAACGGGGTGTGACGGCCGCCTTCGTCCTTGCTCAGCACGTAGATCTCGGCGCTGAACTTGGTGTGGGGCTTGATCGAACCCGGCTTGGCCAGAACCTGGCCGCGCTGGACTTCTTCACGCTTGGTGCCGCGCAGCAGGACGCCGACGTTGTCGCCTGCCTGACCCTGGTCGAGCAGCTTGCGGAACATTTCGACGCCGGTGCAGGTGGTCTTCTGGGTGGGAACGATACCGACGATTTCGATTTCTTCGCCAACCTTGATGATGCCGCGCTCGACACGACCGGTGACGACGGTGCCGCGACCGGAGATGGAGAAGACGTCTTCAACCGGCATCAGGAAGGGCTTGTCGATGGCACGCTCGGGCTCGGGGATGTAGGTGTCCAGGGCTTCGGCAAGCTTCATGATGGAGGGCTCGCCGATGTCGCTCTGGTCGCCTTCGAGGGCCTTGAGGGCGGAGCCAACGATGATGGGGGTGTCGTCGCCAGGGAAGTCGTACTTGGACAGGAGTTCACGGATTTCCATTTCGACGAGCTCGAGCAGCTCGGCGTCGTCGACCATGTCGGCCTTGTTCATGTAGACGATGATGTAGGGCACACCCACCTGACGGGCCAGCAGGATGTGCTCGCGGGTCTGGGGCATGGGGCCGTCGGCGGAGGACACGACCAGCACGGCACCGTCCATCTGGGCTGCGCCGGTAATCATGTTCTTGACGTAGTCGGCGTGGCCGGGGCAGTCAACGTGGGCGTAATGACGGGTAGCGGTCTCGTATTCGACGTGCGCGGTGTTGATGGTGATGCCGCGGGCCTTTTCTTCGGGCGAGCTGTCGATTTCGTCGTACTTCTTCGCCGCACCGCCGAATTTCTTCGACAGAATGGTGGTGATCGCCGCGGTCAAGGTGGTCTTGCCGTGGTCAACGTGTCCAATGGTGCCTACGTTTACGTGCGGTTTGGTCCGCTCGAACTTTTCCTTAGCCATTTCAGATACCCTTAAAATTCAAAATTATTTCTTGGCGATGATCGCTTCAGCCACACTCTTGGGTGCTTCGGAGTAGTGCTTGAATTCCATCGAATAGGTTGCACGACCCTGCGACATCGAACGCAGGTCGGTCGAGTAGCCGAACATTTCAGCCAGCGGCACTTCGCACTTGACCAGCTTGACGCCGTTTGCATCTTCCATGCCCTGGATGATGCCGCGACGACGGTTCAGGTCGCCCATCACGTCGCCCATGTAGTCTTCAGGCGTTTCCACTTCGACCGCCATCATCGGCTCCAGCAGGACCGGATTGGCCTTGCGCATGCCGTCCTTGAATGCCAGGTTGGCCGCCAGCTTGAACGCGAGTTCGGACGAGTCGACGTCGTGATACGAGCCATCGAACAACGTGATCTTGATGTCGACGACCGGGAAGCCTGCCAGCACACCGTTGTTCAACGATTCGATCAGACCCTTTTCGACAGCCGGAATGAATTCGCGAGGCACCGTGCCGCCCTTGATGGCGTCAACGAACTCGAAGCCCTTGCCGGCTTCATTCGGCTCCATCTTGATCCACACGTGACCATACTGACCCTTACCGCCGGACTGCTTGGCATGCTTGCCTTCTTGCTCGACGGACTTGCGGATCGCTTCGCGGTAGGCCACCTGCGGCGCGCCGACGTTGGCTTCAACGCCGAATTCGCGCTTCATGCGATCGACCAGAATCTCGAGGTGCAGCTCACCCATGCCCGACATGATGGTCTGACCGGATTCCTCGTCGGTACGGACGCGGAACGAGGGATCTTCCTGAGCCAGACGGCCCAGCGCGATACCCATTTTTTCCTGGTCGGCCTTGGTCTTCGGCTCGACGGCCACGTGAATAACCGGCTCGGGGAATTCCATGCGCTCGAGCGTGATCGGCGCAGCCACGTCACACAGCGTGTCGCCAGTGGTCACGTCCTTGAGGCCCACGGCAGCAGCGATGTCGCCGGCGCGCACTTCCTTGATCTCTTCACGGTTGTTGGCGTGCATCTGCAGGATGCGGCCGATGCGCTCCTTGCGACCCTTGACCGGGTTGTAGATCGTGTCGCCGGAGTTGACCACACCGGAATAGACCCGGAAGAAGATCAACTGGCCGACATAGGGGTCGGTCGCAATCTTGAATGCCAGCGCCGAGAACTTCTCGTCATCTGCTGCCACACGCTCGCCTTCGGAGCCATTGTCGAGCTCGCCCTTGACCGGGGGAATGTCGGTCGGCGCAGGCATCAGCTCGATGACCTTGTCGAGCATGGCCTGCACGCCCTTGTTCTTGAACGCGGTGCCGCACATCATCGGCACGATTTCGCTGGCGATGGTGCGCGCACGCAGGCCGGCAATGATGTCGGCCTCGGAGAGATCACCCTCTTCGAGGTACTTGTTCATCAAATCCTCGGACGACTCGGCAGCCGCCTCGACCATGGCTTCGCGCCACTTGTTGCACGTCGCCTGCAGGTCGGCCGGAATGTCGCGCAGGTCGAACTTCATGCCCTGGCTGGCGTCATCCCAGTAGATCGCCTTCATCTTGACCAGGTCGACCACGCCTTCGAACTTGTCTTCAGCGCCGATGGGCACCTGCACGGGCACCGGATTGGCCTTCAGGCGCGTACGCATCTGCTCGTAGACCTTGAAAAAGTCTGCGCCGGAGCGGTCCATCTTGTTGACAAAGGCCAGACGCGGCACCTTGTACTTGTTGGCCTGCCGCCACACGGTCTCGGACTGGGGCTGCACACCACCCACCGCACAGTAAACCATGCACGCACCGTCCAGCACACGCATGGAGCGCTCGACTTCAATCGTGAAGTCGACGTGCCCCGGGGTGTCGATGATGTTGATGCGATGCTCGGGGAAACCGCCGTCCATCCCCTTCCAGAAACAGGTGGTTGCGGCCGAGGTAATCGTGATGCCGCGCTCCTGCTCCTGCTCCATCCAGTCCATGGTGGCCGCGCCATCGTGAACTTCGCCGATCTTGTGCGACACACCCGTGTAGAACAGGATGCGCTCGGTGGTGGTGGTTTTGCCGGCGTCAATATGGGCTGAAATACCGATATTGCGATAGCGCTCAATGGGAGTCGTGCGTGCCACGTTAATTACCTGCCAGTTATCTGTTTATGCTTAGAAACGGAAATGCGAGAAGGCCTTGTTGGCTTCAGCCATGCGATGCACTTCCTCACGCTTCTTCACCGCACCGCCACGACCCTCGGCCGCATCCATCAACTCGCCCGCCAGACGCGCACCCATGGACTTCTCGCCACGCTTGCGCGCCGCATCCTTGAGCCAGCGCATGGCCAGCGCGGTGCGACGACTGGAGCGCACTTCGACCGGCACCTGGTAGTTGGCACCACCGACGCGACGGCTCTTGACCTCGACCAACGGACGAGCATTGTTCAGCGCAGTGCCGAACACTTCCAGAGGATCCTTGCCGGACTTCTGGGTGATCTGCTCGAATGCGCCATAAACGATGCGCTCGGCGACCGATTTCTTGCCGCTGGACATGACGACGTTCATGAATTTGGACACTTCCTGATTGCCGAACTTCGGATCAGGCAGAATCTCACGTTTGGGGACTTCGCGACGACGGGGCATTTTCCTGTCTCTCTATCTAGTTAAGCTGAAAGACCCGATCAGGCCTTCTTGGGACGCTTGGCGCCATACTTGGAGCGCGACTGCTTGCGGTCTTTCACGCCAGCGGTATCCAGGCTGCCGCGCACGGTGTGGTAACGCACACCCGGAAGATCCTTGACACGACCACCGCGCACGAGCACAACCGAGTGCTCCTGCAGGTTGTGGCCTTCACCACCGATGTAGCTGATAACCTCAAAGCCGCTGGTCAGCTTGACCTTGCAGACTTTACGCAAGGCGGAGTTCGGTTTCTTGGGCGTCGTGGTGTACACGCGGGTACACACGCCGCGGCGTTGCGGGCAGGCCTTCAAGGCCGGAACCTTGCTCTTTTCCACCGGCGCCTGACGCGGTTTGCGGATCAGCTGGTTAATGGTTGGCATGTCAAAAATTCCGAATAATTAAGGTAAGCGTTTATCTAAAACAAGAGGGACGGCACCGTCCGCACACGTGGCGGCGCCGTCCCGGACTACTGTTTTGCGCATTCCGGCGCACCTATGGCCGGAAAAAGACGCGTGAGTTTAGGGGAGACCCCCTGATCTGTCAAGCAACTTCCTGATTCTCGGAAGGATTCTCCTCGCCGCCCTCGATCAGGTGGGCTGCGCCCAGGTCCTCTCCGGCTGCCTGGCGGCGCCGCGTATTGTGGTACGCGAGACCGCTGCCCGCGGGGATCAGGCGGCCGACGATCACGTTTTCCTTCAGGCCGCGCAGTTCGTCCTTCTTGCCCATGATCGCGGCTTCGGTCAGGACACGCGTGGTTTCCTGGAACGAGGCGGCGGAAATGAACGAGTCGGTCGACAGCGAGGCCTTGGTGATGCCGAGCAGGATCGGATCGTAAGTGGCGGGCTCCTTGCCGGCAGCCGCCATTTCATCGTTGATCTGCAGCACTTCAGAGCGCTCGATCTGTTCGCCGGGGATCAGGCCGGTGTTGCCCGGATCGACGACGACGACGCGACGCAGCATCTGGCGCACGATCACCTCGATGTGCTTGTCGTTGATCTTCACGCCCTGCAGACGGTAGACGTCCTGCACTTCGTCCGTGATGTAGCGGGCCAGCGCCTCGACGCCCTGCAGTCGCAGGATGTCGTGCGGATCGACCGGACCGTCAACGATCATTTCGCCCTTCTGGACGATCTGGCCGTCGTGCGCGGTGACGTGCTTTTCCTTCGTGATCAGGTATTCGTGCGGCACGCCGTCCATGTCGGTGATGACCAGGCGCTGCTTGCCCTTGGTGTCCTTGCCGAAGGAGACGGTGCCGGTGACTTCCGCCAGCACACCTGCGTCCTTGGGCGAACGGGCCTCGAACAGCTCGGCCACGCGCGGCAGACCGCCGGTAATGTCGCGTGTCTTGGAGGTTTCCTGCGGGATACGTGCGAGCACGTCGCCCACGGCCACGTCCTGGCCATCCTTCACCGTGATGATCGAGCCGATCTGGAAGGTGATGTTGACGACCGTATCGGTACCGGCAATCTTGATTTCATTGCCGGATTCGTCCATCAGCTTGACCTGGGGACGAACGCCCTTGGAACCTGCCTTGCGCTTGGGATCGATGACCACGAGCGTGGACAGGCCCGTCACGTCGTCGAGCTGCTTGGCGACGGTGACGCCTTCCTCGATGTTCTCGAAGTGAACACGGCCGGCATACTCGGTGATGATCGGACGGGTGTGCGGATCCCAGGTGGCCAGCACGGCGCCGGCCTTGATCTTGGCGGCATCGGTGACCATCAGGGTCGCACCGTACGGCACCTTGTGGCGCTCGCGTTCGCGGCCGCTTTCATCGGCAATGATGATTTCGCCGCTGCGCGAGATGGCGACCAGTTCCTTGCGGGCATTGGTCACGTAGCGCATCGCTGCGGTGTATTGCACGGTGCCGTTGGACTTCGCTTCGAGCTGGCTCGCCGCGGCGGCACGCGAGGCCGCACCACCGATGTGGAAGGTCCGCATGGTGAGCTGGGTGCCCGGTTCGCCGATCGACTGGGCCGCGATCACGCCGACCGCTTCGCCGGCGTTGACCAGGTAGCCGCGACCCAGGTCGCGACCGTAGCACTGGGCGCACAGGCCGTAGCGGGTTTCGCAGGTCAGAGGAGTACGGACCTTGACTTCGTCGATGCCGAGCGACTCGATGGTGTCGACCACATCCTCGATCAGCAGGGTGCCGGCTTCGAACAGCGTTTCCTGGGTTTCGGGATGGATGATGTCGCTGGCGGCCACGCGGCCGAGAATCCGCTCGCGCAGGGGCTCGACGACTTCGCCGCCCTCGACCAGCGCCTTGACGGCGAGGCCGTTCTTGGTGCCGCAATCGTCCTCGATCACGACCAGATCCTGCGTGACGTCGACCAGACGACGCGTCAGGTAACCCGAGTTCGCGGTCTTCAGCGCGGTATCGGCCAGACCTTTACGGGCGCCGTGCGTCGAGATGAAATACTGAAGCATGTTCAGGCCTTCGCGGAAGTTCGCCGTAATCGGCGTCTCGATGATCGAGCCGTCCGGCTTGGCCATCAGGCCGCGCATGCCAGCCAGCTGGCGGATCTGCGCAGCAGAGCCCCGTGCACCGGAGTCGGCCATCATGTAGATGGCGTTGAACGATTCCTGGGTGACTTCCTTGCCGCTGCGGTCGGTGACCTTCTCGCCACCGAGCTGGCCCATCATGGCCTTGGCGACGGCGTCACCGGCGCGACCCCAGATGTCGACGACCTTGTTGTAGCGTTCGCCCTGGGTCACGAGACCGGAGGTGTACTGCGATTCGATCTCTTTCACTTCGGCTTCGGCCGCGCCCAGGATCTGGTTCTTCTCGCCCGGGATCAGCATGTCCTTGATCGCGATCGACATGCCGGCACGCGTCGCAAACGTAAAGCCGGTGTACATCAGCTTGTCGGCGAAGATCACGGTCTCGCGCAGGCCGCAGCGACGGAAGCTGGCGTTGATCAGCTTGGAGATTTCCTTCTTCTTCAGAGCCTTGTCGACATAGCTGAAGGGCAGGCCGGGCGGCAGGATTTCGGACAGCAGCGAACGGCCCAGCGTGGTTTCGACACGCTTGACGGTCTCGACGCGATTCTTGTCGGCGTCCAGCGTGACTTCCTTGATCCGGACCGTCACGCGGGCGTGTAGGTCGGCTTCACGGTTGTCGTAGGCACGGCGCGCTTCGGTGACGTCGGCAAACATCATGCCTTCGCCCTTGGCATTGATCTTCTCGCGGGTCATGTAGTACAGACCCAGAACGATATCCTGCGACGGCACGATGATCGGCTCGCCGTTGGCGGGCGACAGCACGTTGTTCGATGCCAGCATCAGGGTGCGGGCTTCGGCCTGCGCTTCCAGCGACAGCGGCACGTGAACAGCCATCTGGTCGCCGTCGAAGTCGGCGTTGAATGCGGCGCACACCAGCGGATGCAGCTGGATGGCCTTGCCTTCGATCAGCACCGGCTCAAACGCCTGAATGCCCAGGCGGTGCAGGGTCGGCGCGCGGTTCAGCATCACCGGATGTTCACGGATGACCTCTTCCAGCAGATCCCACACGATCGGCTCTTCGTCTTCCACCATTTTCTTGGCGGCCTTGATCGTGGTCGCCAGCCCCA
>JBFHQA010000108.1:0-9160 GCA_041592455.1 Thiobacillus sp.
CTCTCCCGGAGGGAGAGGGTGCAAATGTCGGGCGTCGCCCGCGCAAAGCGATTGACGGCGTGCTGCTGCTGAACAAGCCGGTGGGCATCACCTCCAACGCCGCGTTGCAAAAAGCCAAGTGGCTGCTCAACGCCAAAAAGGCGGGCCATACCGGCACGCTCGACCCGTTTGCCGACGGCCTGCTGCCGCTGTGTTTCGGCGAAGCCACCAAGTTTTCCGCCTATCTGCTCGATGCCGACAAGCGCTACCGCGCCGTGCTGCAACTCGGCGTCACCACGACGACCGGCGATCCGGAAGGCGAGGTCCTCAGCACCCGCAAAGTCGAGGCCGACCGCGAAGCCATCCTGGCCGTCCTGCCCCGGTTCACCGGGGAAATCGAGCAGATTCCCCCGATGCACTCGGCGCTCAAGCACCAGGGCCGCCCACTGTACGAGTACGCCCGGGCCGGAATCGAAATCGACCGGCCGCCGCGCAAGGTCACGATCCGCTCGCTGGAATTGATCGAGTGCGCCCCCCCGCGCGTGGTGCTGGATGTGCAATGCACGGCGGGCACTTATGTCCGCACCCTGGCGCAGGACATCGGCGCCGCGCTGGGGTGCGGTGCGCATCTGACGGCGCTGACGCGCACCGCCGCCGGCGGATTCAGCCTGGACCAGGCCCACTCGATTGCCGAACTGGAATCCCTGGTGCCCGAGTTGCGGGCAGGCCTGCTGCAGCCGGCAGATTGCCTGGTGGCGCACCTGCCCGCCCTGACGCTCGACTACACGGATGCGACGGCGCTCTGCCAGGGGCGCAGCGTCCCCCATCCCGCCCCATCCGCTGCTACCGGATTGACGCGCATCTATGCGGCAGACGGGCGTTTTCTCGGGTTGGCCGAAGCTGCTGAAGACATCCTGGTCCCGCGCCGCCTCATCGCCACCCAGCAGGCTTGAATCCGCCTGTCATTTCCGCGTAAAATACGCGGTTTCCCCCGAACGTGTCCCGCACAGCCGCAGGCCACGCGATTGATAAGGAGTACATCATGGCTGTTACCGTCGCTCAAAAAGCTGAAATCGTCCAGAATTACCAGCGTGCCGCCGCCGACACCGGCTCTCCCGAAGTGCAGGTTGCCCTGCTGACGGCTCGCATCAACGACCTGACCGGCCACTTCAAGGCCAACATGAAGGACCACCACTCGCGTCGTGGCCTGCTGAAGATGGTGAGCCGCCGCCGCAAGCTGCTCGACTACCTCAAGCGCACCAACCTCGAAGGCTACAAGACCCTGATCGAGCGTCTCGGTCTGCGCAAGTAATCTCGCCAGGCCACTGTGATGATCCGGAACCCTGCCGTATCGGTACAGTGGATGGGCCGTGTTGCCCCCTGAATTTCCCACGCCCCGCCCTCGCGGGGCGTTTTTGCTTTGAAAGGAACTCGTGTGAGCGCTATCAAGAAAACTTTCACCTTCGGCCGTCACCAAGTCACCCTGGAAACCGGCGAAATCGCCCGCCAGTCTTCCGGTGCCGTCATCGTCAACATGGACGACACCGTGGTGCTGGTCACCGTCGTGGCCAAGAATGAAGTCAAGCCCGGCCAGGATTTCTTTCCGCTGACCGTCGACTACCAGGAAAAGACTTACGCGGCCGGCCGCATCCCCGGCGGCTTCCTCAAGCGCGAAAGCCGTCCGTCCGAAGGCGAGACCCTGACCTCGCGCCTGATCGACCGTCCGATCCGCCCGCTCTTCCCTGAAGGCTTCTTCAACGAAGTGCAGATCATCGCCACCGTGATGTCGTCCAACCCCGAAGTCAGCGCCGACATTCCCGCGCTGATCGGCGCCTCCGCCGCCCTGTCGCTGTCCGGCCTGCCGTTCGAAGGTCCGGTCGGTGCGGCACGCGTCGGCTTCATCAACGGCGAATACGTGCTGAACCCGACCCACTCCGAGCTCAAGGATTCGGCGCTCGACCTGGTCGTGGCCGGCACCGAGACGGCCGTGCTGATGGTCGAATCCGAAGCCATGGAACTGCCCGAAGACATCATGCTGGGCGCCGTCATGTTCGGCCACCAGCAGTTCCAGTCCGCCATCAACGCGATCAACGAACTGACCGACGAAGCCGGCGCCGATGCCTGGGACTGGGCGCCGCAAGCCGAAGACACCGCGATGGTCGAGCGCCTCAAGGCGCTGGCCGAAGACGGCCTGCAGCAGGCCTACAACATCAAGCAGAAGCAGGCCCGCATGGCCGCAGTCGACGAAATCCGCAGCAAGGCCTTTGCCGAACTGATCACCGCCGACATGGACACCGTTGCAGCCAACGCGGTCAAGGACGCGTTCCATCGCCTCGAAGCCGGTGTCGTGCGCAACCGCATCCTGTCCGGCCAGCCGCGCATCGACGGCCGCGACACTCGCACCGTGCGCCCGATCACGATCCGCACCGGCGTGCTGCCGCGCACCCACGGTTCCGCCCTGTTCACCCGCGGCGAAACCCAGGCGCTGGTCGTCACCACGCTGGGCACCGGCCGTGACGAGCAGACCATCGACGCGCTCGAAGGCTCCTACTCCGACCGCTTCATGCTGCACTACAACATGCCTCCCTACGCCACCGGCGAAACCGGCCGCGTGGGCTCGCCCAAGCGTCGCGAAATCGGCCACGGCCGCCTCGCCAAGCGCGCACTGATGGCCGTGCTGCCGTCGAAGGAAGAGTTCGGCTACACGATGCGCGTGGTGTCCGAGATCACCGAATCCAACGGCTCGTCGTCGATGGCCTCGGTGTGCGGCGGCTGCCTATCGCTGATGGACGCCGGCGCCCCGCTGAAGGCGCACGTCGCCGGCATCGCCATGGGCCTGATCAAGGAAGGTAACCGCTTCGCCGTGCTGACCGACATCCTGGGCGACGAGGACCACCTTGGCGACATGGACTTCAAGGTCGCCGGTACCGAGAAGGGCGTCACCGCGCTGCAGATGGACATCAAGATCACCGGCATCACCCAGGAGATCATGCAGGCTGCGCTGACCCAGGCCAAGGAAGGCCGCATGCACATCCTCGGCATCATGAAATCTTCGGTGTCCGAAACCCATGAAATGTCGGCCTACGCGCCCCGCATCATCGCGATGAAGATCAACCCCGAGAAAATCCGCGACGTGATCGGCAAGGGCGGCGCCGTCATCCGCGCGCTGACCGAGGAAACCGGCACGCAGATCGACATCCAGGAAGACGGCAGCGTCAAGATCGCCTGCACCAGCATGGAAGCAGGCGAACTCGCCAAGCGCCGCATCGAGGAGATCACCGCCGAGGTCGAAGTCGGCAAGGTCTACGAAGGCCCGGTCATCAAGCTGCTCGACTTCGGCGCGATCGTCAACGTGCTACCGGGCCGCGACGGCCTGCTGCACATCTCGCAGATTGCGCACGAGCGCGTCAACACCATCGGCGACTACCTGAAGGAAGGCCAGGTCGTGAAGGTGAAGATCCTCGAGGCCGACGAGAAAGGCCGCCTGCGCCTGTCGATGAAGGCCCTGCTGGAAGCGCCCGCTCCGGCCGCGACCGACTCGGAAACGCCTGAAAACGCAGGCTGAGACTGGTCGACCCAGCATGAAACCGCGCCCGAGGGCGCGGTTTTTTATTGGCCTGGCGGCACGGGCAGGATCGGAAAATCGACGCGCGCCACCAGTCCGTTGCCATCCTTGCCCGTCTCGAGGCCAACCCGTGCGCCATGCAGTTGGGCGATGCGCTGCACGATGGTCAGCCCCAGCCCGGCCCCCTCCACGCCCCCCGACAGGCGATGAAACGGCGCGAACACGGCGGCACGCTGATGCTCGGGAATGCCCGGCCCGTTGTCCGCTACCCGCCAGGTCACGCCGGCTTCGGAACCGGATACGCACAGCGTGATCTGCGTGCCCCCATAGCGCAGGGCATTATCGATCAGGTTGCCGAGCATTTCGCGCAGCAGCTGGGCGTCGCCCATGATGGGTGCATCGTTGCCGCTGAGTTCGAAGCCGATGTCCACGCCCTTGTCCAGCGCCCGGGGCGCCCACTCGCGCGCCACGTCCCTGACCACTTCGGCGCCATCGAGCGCGACCAGCCGGAGGGTATTCTCGGCCGCATCGACACGCGCCAGGATGAGCAGCTTCTTGACGAGCTCGCCCATGGTCAGCGTGGACCGGGCAATACGCTCGAGCGCGTGCTGGCAGTCTTCCGGCTGCCGGCTCGACAGCGCGGCCTCGGCCTGCGCGCGAATGCCGGCAATGGGTGTCCGCAATTGGTGGGCGGCATCGGAGACAAAGCGCGATTGCGCGTCGACCGCTTCGGACAGGCGCGCCAGCAGGGAGTTGATTTCATCCAGGAACGGCCGCAGCTCGGCCGGCGTGCCCTCCAGCGGCACCGGACTCAGGTCGAACGCCTGCCGTGCCGCCAACCGGTCGCGCAACCGGTTGAGCGGCAGCAGGCCGCGTCCGACACCGTAGGCAATGGCCGCCACGGCTGCAAGCGTCATGAGGAACATCGGAATCACGATGGCCCAGGTTGCCCGGGTGGCCAGTTCGGTGCGGCGCGAGAGGGTTTCGCCCACCTGGATCAAAGCCGCACCCCGCGCGCTGGTGCCATTGAGCGAGAGCGAAAACGCGGCCACCCGGACCTTCTCGCCGTTCTTCAGGCCGTCGTAGAAAATCAGCTGGCCCGGCTTGATGCGCCTCTTACCCGGCAACGGCGGCATGTCGGGATCGCCCTCGATCACCCTCGACTGCGGGTCCATGACGCGGTGGAACAGCAGGTCTTGCTGATCGAAAGCCAGCATTTCGCGGGCCGCGACGGAAATGTCGACGTGCACCTTGCCGCGCAGCACCTCGACCCGGTCGGCCAGGGCATAGGTCCGCCGCATCAGGGAACGGTCGAACGCCTCGTTGATGAAATACTGGCTGGCAAAAAAGGTGATGATCCAGAACGCGATGAACAGCGGCATCGTCAGCGTCAGCATGTGGCCGATGAGCTGCCGGCGCAGGCTTCTGGAATAGGCCTGCATCAACGCTCCGCTTCCAGCAGATAGCCCAGGCCGCGCAGCGTGCGGATCATCACGCCGGAGCCTTCCAGTTTGCGCCGCAGGCGATGAACGTAGACTTCGACCGCATTCTCGCCCACGCCCTCGTCCCAGCCTGCCAGCCGATCGGCAATCGCTTCCTTGGCCGTCACGCGGCCCGCATGGCCCAGCATGATCTCGAGCACCTCCAGTTCGCGCGCGGACAGCACGAGCGGCACGTCGGCCACGCGAGCCTGGCGCTTCACGCTGTCGAAACACAGCCGCCCCAGGTGAACCTGCGTGTCGGCCACGCCGTGGGCTCGCCGCAGCAAGGCCCGCAGCCTCGCCAGCAGTTCGTCCAGGGAAAAGGGCTTGAGCAGGTAATCATCCGCGCCCGCGTCGAGCCCACGGACACGGTCCTCGACGCTATCGCGCGCGGTCAGGATCATGACCGGAAGGGTCGCCCCGCGCTTGCGCAGATTTCGCAGCACGTCGAGCCCCTCGCGCCGGGGCAGCCCCAGGTCAAGCAGCATGGCGTCGTAGGAAAAGTTCTTCAGCGCGTGATCGGCTTGAACGCCATCACGCGTCCAGTCGACCGTAAAACCCGCCTGGCGCACCGCCATCATGACCGCCTCGCCCAGCGTCGGATCGTCTTCGACCAGCAAAATCTTCATGCGATCAGTCTGACACAAAGCGGGGGAACGGGCTGGTTGCGCTTAGCGAAAAAAGCCGGGACGCCCGATCGGTCCGTAAGGTTCGTGTAAGCCTCGGGTCGCATAGTTTCGACCATGCAGTTGCAGCCCGCGATTGCATTCAACCGATGTTCATACTGGAGAATTTGATGAGCAAACTGATGTCTTCCCTGGTCGCCGCTACCGTTGTCGGTGCTTTCAGCCTGTCCGCAATCGCTGCTGATGCTGCCAAGCCCGCTCCGGCTGCCGCACCTGCTGCTGTTGCTGCCACCGCTGCCGCTGCTGAAAAGCCTGCTGCTGCCCCGGCCAAGAAAGAAGCCAAGAAGGCTGACGCTGCGGCGACTGCTGCCGCTCCTGCCGCTCCGGCTGCCCCCGCCAAGAAGTAATTCTTGCCGGGCACAAAAAACCGCGCTCATGGGCGCGGTTTTTTTATGCCGATCCAGCCAGGAACGATTGCCACCAGCGTTTTCGCTGGCCCGTCACCACGCCCTTGATTTCGAGTTCGCGGGGCGGAACGAGGCTCATCAGCCATCCCGGCAGCACCGACGACTTGGTCGCGCTCGAGCCGCAGGAACTGCCCAGATGATTGGGATCGTAGATCTTGATGAAACTGGGCTTGTCCAGGTTGTCTGCGTAGACGATCGCGCAATAATCCTCATGGTGCTCGCGCCGCAGCAGTTCGTCCATTTCGCGCATGAACTGCTGCACCTTGTCGGAGGATGAGGTTGCCTGGGGCACCTCCTGCCCTACCGCATACAGATACCAGCCCGCGTCGGCATCGACTTGTTGCCAGAACGCGGTCAACTGGTCCCAGCGCATGACGCTGTAGAGCATGCCATTGTAGTAATGGTCGAAATCGTTGGTGTCAGTCATGAAGCCACCTGGAAATGTGAAACGCCGGGCTTCGGGTACGCACCTAGCCGGTGGACCCGAGACTCGGATTACTTGGCCACCTGCCGCTCGCGGATTTCCTCGAGCGTCTTGCAGTCGATGCACATCGTTGCGGTCGGGCGCGCCTGCAGGCGCTCCAGCCCGATTTCGATGCCGCAGGACTCGCAGTAGCCGTAGTCGCCACTGTCGATCTTGGCAATGGTTTCGTTGATTTTCTTGATCAGCTTGCGCTCGCGGTCGCGGTTGCGAAGTTCCAGCGCCATGTCGGATTCCTGGGTGGCGCGGTCGTTGGGGTCGGCAAACACGGTTTGCTCATCCTGCATGGAGTGCAGGGTGGTATCGATATCCTGCGATAATTCGGCCTTCCAGGCTTCGAGCATTTTACGAAAATGCGCGAGCTGTTTTTCGTTCATGTATTCTTCGCCTTTTTTTGCCTTGTAAGGCTCGAAGCGCATCAAAGTTTCAGCCATCTCGTTCTCTTCGAAAATTTCGGTTTAAACCGTGTAAAACCCAACCCGACTTAATATCAGAATCACTGATTCGCCGCAACCCACATGACACTACACGCCTTACTATTCGACGTGGACGGCACGCTTGCCGACACCGAGCGCGACGGCCATCGCCCCGCCTTCAACCAAGCCTTCCAGGATGCCGGACTCGACTGGCACTGGGACGTGGCCCTCTACGGCAAACTGCTCGCCGTCACCGGGGGCAAGGAGCGGATGAAGTTTTATATCGACCAGTTCCGGCCGGACTATAGGAAACCGGACCATTTCGACGAACTGGTGGCCGATCTGCACAAGGCCAAGACCCGTCACTACACGACCCTGGCCGCGCAAGGGGGCATCCCGATGCGCCCCGGGGTCAGGCGCCTGCTAGAAGAGGCCCGCGCAGCCGGCCTGCGGCTGGCCATCGCCACCACGACCACGCCGGAAAACGTGACCGTGCTGCTGGAGCACAGCCTCGGCGCCGGCACGCAGGACTGGTTCGAGGTCATCGCGGCAGGCGACATCGTCCCCGCGAAGAAGCCTGCGTCGGACATCTACCACTACGCCTTGGACAAGATGGGGCTGAATCCGGCCGATTGCCTGGCATTCGAGGATTCGGAGAACGGCTTGCGCGCCAGCCTGGGGGCGGGCCTGAAAACCCTGGTGACCGTCAACGACTACACGCTGGACCACGATTTCACCGGTGCGGCCGTCGTGCTGTCGGACCTGGGCGAGCCCGGCGCGCCCTGCCGGCTGCTAGCGGGCGCGGACCTGGGCCGCCCCTTTGTCGATGTGGCGTATCTGAAGGCGCTGCATGAAGGGTGAGCGCGGATTCGGGATCCGGGATTCAGGGAATGCGCGTCACCAGGTCGCATAGCCTGATGGACCCCGGGCCCTCAAGCCCTAGGCGTTGTGCATCAGCGCCGCTTCGAGGGTGTTTTCCAGCAGGGTCGCGACCGTCATCGGCCCCACGCCGCCCGGCACCGGGGTGATCCAGCTGGCGCGCTCGGCGGCTGAATCGTAGTCGACGTCGCCGACCAGCTTGCCGTCGGGCAGGCGGTTGATGCCGACGTCGATCACGATGGCGCCCTCGCGTATCCAGTCCCCCGGGATCATTTTCGGCCGCCCCACCCCGACCACCAGCACCTCGGCCGAGCGCACGAAGCTTTCCAGGTCGCGCGTCGCGCTGTGGCACACGGTGATGGTGCAACCGGCCAGCAGCAGTTCCAGGCTCATCGGCCGTCCGACGATGTTGGACGCGCCGACCATGACGGCATTCTTGCCGCGCAGTTCCTCGCCGGTGGCACGCAGCAGGGTCATGATGCCGCGCGGCGTCGAAGGCCGCAGCGTCGGCATTTTGACCGCCAGGCGGCCGATATTGTAGGGATGGAAGCCGTCGACATCCTTGTCGGGGCGGATGCGCTCGATCACGGTTTCGGCGTCGATGTGCGCGGGAAGCGGCAACTGCACGAGGATGCCGTCGATGGCGGGGTCCTCGTTCAATGTATCGATCAAGCCCAGCACCTGGTCCTGGGTGGTGCTGCCCGGCAGGTCGTGCGAGACGCTGGTGACGCCGGCGCGCTCGCACGCCCGCTTCTTGTTGCGGACATACACGGCTGACGCGGCATCGTCGCCTACCAGGATCACGGCCAGGCCGGGACGGCGCTTGCCTTGCGCCTCGCGTTCGGCGACCTTGTCGTGGATCACTGCGAGAATGGTATCGGCCATGGCCTTGCCGTCGAGAATACGAGCGCTCATCAAGACAACCCTGAAGCAAAAGGGTGATTTTCCCGGAAACCCCCCCCAATACTCAAGTGAAAATTGACCGGGCCGATTCGCCAAGGTATAGTCTCGCCTCTCCGAAATGCGTCCGGTGTTCTCCAGTTGAATGCAGGATGTCCAAGGATTTCGGGGTGTAGCGCAGCCCGGTAGCGCGCCTGCTTTGGGAGCAGGATGTCGGAGGTTCGAATCCTCTCACCCCGACCACCCCTATCCGACAGTAAGAGAGTGTGCCCGAAGTGAGTCTCTGCCCGTAGCTCAACTGGATAGAGCACCAGCCTTCTAAGCTGGGGGTTACAGGTTCGATTCCTGTCGGGCAGGCCAGAGTTC
>JBFHQA010000109.1:0-9095 GCA_041592455.1 Thiobacillus sp.
GACACGCCAGGCACGAGTACCCTAGCCGTATGAATGCTGAAAACACGGAACGTCCCCTGATCGGGCTGGCCCTCGGCGGCGGCTCGGCGCGCGGCTGGGCGCATATCGGCGTGATCCGCGCGCTGGCCGAGGCCGGCGTCGAGCCGGACCTGGTCTGCGGCACGTCGATCGGCGCGCTGGTCGGTGCGGCCCATGTTGCCGGCGAACTCGACCCGCTGGAGCAATGGGTGCGCAGCCTGCGCCTGCAGACGGTCGTGAGCGTTCTCGATTTTTCGCTCAACGGCGGCCTGATCAAGGGCGACAAGCTGATGGACTTTTTCCGCCAGCATTTCGTCGATCGCGACATCCACGACCTGCCGCGGCCGTTCGGCGCCGTGGCCACCGACCTGCAGCATGGCCGCGAGGTGTGGCTGCGCGAGGGACGGGTCAGCGATGCGGTGCGCGCCTCGATCGCGCTGCCCGGCCTGTTCGCACCGGTGCGGCACCAGGGCCGCTGGCTGGTCGACGGCGGACTGGTGAATCCGGTTCCGGTGTCGCTGTGCCGGGCGATGGGCGCGGACCTGGTGATTGCGGTGGACCTCAATTCCGACCTGCTGGGACGCCACCTCAAGCCGGGCAAGCCCGCGCGCGAACGCCAGGAGCCGGAACCCGATTCGCTGGCCGACGCCGTCATGGCGCGCATCCAGAGCAGCATGTCGCAACTCGGCCTCAACCACGACGACGAGCCCAGGATCCCCGCCATGCTCGACGTGCTGGCGAGCAGCATCAACATCATGCAGGTGCTGATCACGCGCAGCCGGCTGGCCGGCGAGCCGGCCGACGTCATGGTGACGCCGCTGCTCGCGAACCTGGGGCTGATGGAGTTTCACCGCGCCGACCACGCCATCGACGCAGGACGCCGCGCCGTGGCGGACATCCTGCCGCAGTTGAAGGCGCGACTCGAAGGCGGCTAGAAAAACCTGCCTGCCGAGTCAGGCAGGCGCGGAACAGAGCGCCAGCTTGCCCGCCCGGTCGAGGCGCTTGATCGCGGCTTCGCGCCGCAATGCCGCGGCACGATCGGTTGCAGGTTCGGCGTAGGCGAGGACGACAGGCCGGCGGCTGCGCGTGTAGCGCGCGCCCGGTCCGCCCTCGCCGTTGTGTTCGGCGAGCCGGCGTGAAAGGTCCGTGGTGATGCCAGTATAGAGCGTGCCGTCGGCGCAGCGCAGCATGTAGACCGACCAGGCGGCCTCGCCGCCGGCGGTCGTCATACGTCAGTCAGTTGCTGCGCCCACAGGAGCGCGTCCATGTGCGCGGCGTTGATTTCATCGGGCTCGCGCCCGATTTCCTTCGCCAGCGCCTCGATGCTGGTCTGGTCGTCTTTTTCGCAGGCGATCGCCAGCGCGAGATACGGCGCATAGGGTCCACGATTGGAAACGATCGCCTCGGTGATCTCGGCGGGCAAGCTGACCTGCTTCAGCACCTGCTCCATCGGCATGCGCATCACCACGTCCAGCAGCGAGAACAGCCCGGCCACGAAGATTTCGTCGCGCGCCTTGGCAAACAGCGCGCGCCCTCCCAGCTGCTCGGCCAGGCGGCCGCGCGTCAGGGCGTTTTCCAGCACCGCGTAGTCCAGGTCCTGGTTCTTGCCGCCGGTGAAGAGGATCAGCGTCAGCCAGCGGTAGAGCTTGTCCTGGCCCATCACCATCAGCGCCTGCTCGATCCCGCCGATCTTGTTCAACAGGCCCATGCCGGGAGAATTGACGTAGCGCAGCAGGCGCACCGACAGCACCGGGTCATGGCGGAACTGGGTGGCCAGCACCGGCAGTTCGGCGCCGGTGCGGACCCGGTTCATCAGGTCCAGCACCTTGGCGCGCGACGGCCCGAGGACCGGGGCGTCGAGCGTTTCGTTGCGGGTAATGAAGGGCCCCATGAACAGCGCGAACTGCAGCTTGTGGCACATGTGGAAGGCTTCGAGCGTCTGCACGTCGGTGGCGATGTAGCGCTTGATCGACGCCACGTGCGACAGCGCGGACATTTGCGACGTGATCGCGGGCATGTCCTCGCTGCTGACATCCAGCAAGATGTAATCGGCCAGTTCCAGGATGCCCTGGCGATCCGGCCGCACGACGGCCTCGCCCTCCACGGCGAACTGGTAGCCGCGCGCCTTCAGGTCGCCCAGCCGGGCGAGCATCGTCTCGTCGACGACTGTCTCGGATTCGAGACGCAGCACCCACACCGTGCCGCTGACCGACGGCCATTCGTCGATGCGGGACCCCAGCAGGGTGTGCGGTGAAACCGGGATGAAGGCGAGCCGCTGCCCCTGCAGGCGCGAAATGTCCATGCGAAGCAGGTTGTCGAGCAGGGTTTCGTCGTACAGGCGCTGTACGTCCGGCAAGGCGGCATCACCCAGTTCTTCGGGCATGCGCCGCAGCATGAAGGTATAGCCGGCCACCCGCTGGTCGCGGCCCAGCATGGCCTCGCGGCGCATCACGGAGGGGGCCTTCGCCTTGGCTGGCTGCGAAACAGTTTCCTTCGGCTGGACCTTGGCTGCTTCAGCCGCCCGGCCAGCCTGTTCGGCGGGCTTTTCTCCCTTGCCCGACCACATATCTACAAGACGACCCAGCACGCTGAACTCCTCTATTCCATTCTCATGGTCAACAGGAACAAGAACGGCAGCTTCGCGCGGGACTGTAGCCTGCGCGAAGAATTTTTTTGGCTACAGCGAGCGCTTGACCGACACGATGCCGCGAATCATGCCGGTGCTGTAGCCCGTGGCCTTGTCCAGCGGGTATTCGGCGGCAAGTCGCGCCCGGACGCCTTCGGAGATCGCCGCGGCATCGCCGTGGCAGTTCAGGCACAGCGGCGCCACCGGCAAGGCTTTGGCGTAGCGGAACTGCTTGCCCTGCGGCGTGCTGACGACCTGCCAGGTTTCGAGCGTATCCGGCTTTTCGCCGGCTACCAGGCGTTTTTCAAGGCCCGCCTGGGCTTCGGTCTCCCAAGTGTCCGGAACCCCGGCCGGATTGCGGTTTTTCGGACTGACGCGCTTGATGTCGAAGCCGGACTGCTTCGAGACTTCGGCCGCAATCTGCGGCGCGCGCTCCTTGCACACGCTGATGGCGCCTTCGGGGCCTTTTTCTCCCAGGGCCGCCTTCAGTTCGCCGCCAAGCTTTTGTACCAGGATGCCGCTGGCCTTGCGTGCGTCAGCCGCCATGGCAGCCTGTTGTTCGGCACTCGGGCCGCTGGCGCAGCCGGCGAGCACGGCGGGCAGGACCCATGCAATCATTGCGGGTGCTTTCATGTAAAACCTCCAGAAAATGGTCGTGACGGGCATGACGCGTCGGGGCAGTCCCTGCGTCTTGGCTATCCTAAACGATGCAGAATGGGTATTTTTTTAGTTGTAGCAACAAAGGGCAAAAATGAGCAGACTGATCTACCAGTATTTCTTTCGCGGCCTCATCACCGCCCTGCCGCTCGGATTGACGGTCTACCTGCTGTACGCCTTCCTGACCTGGAGCGAGGACCTGGCCAGGCAGCTGATCCAGCCCTTGTTCGGGTCTTATTATGTGCCGGGCATGGGCTTGATGCTAGGCATCTTCGGCATCTTCCTGTTGGGGTTCCTGGTGTCGCAACGCGGCATCGGCAAGCTGCTTTCACTGGTCGAGCTGCCGTTCACCAACCTGCCGGTCGTCAAGAGTATCTATTCCTCGCTCAAGGATTTTGCCGATTACTTCTCGCCCAGCCGCAACCAGTCCACCCAGCAGACGGTGGTCGCGCTGAGGATTCCGGGCCACGAACTGGAATTGGTGGGCCTGGTCACGCGCCATCACCTGAACGACCTGCCCGACGGCTTTCTCAAGGGCGATCGCGTCGCGGTCTATCTGCCGCTGGGCTACATGATCGGCGGCTACACCGTGTTCGTTCCGCGCGGCTGGATCCAGCCGGTCGACATGTCGGTGGAAGAAGCGATGCGCTCGTCGCTGTTCGCCTGGATGAGTTCCGGAGACCAGGACGAGCCCCGGGCCTGAACCCCGTGCGCCGGCTCTGGTGTAAAGTACAGAGTCATGCAGATCGAATGCTACGCACAACGTTTGCTGAACCCTTTTCGCGGCGTGGTGCACACCATCCGCTACCAGTCGGCCGAGGCCGTCACCACCGACGGCATCGAGTGGGACATCTACGTGGCCAACGACGCCCTGCTCGACGGCCTGGGCCGCGCCGGCAGGCGGGCGCTGATTTCTGACATCCGTTACGGCCACTGGTCGGCTGAAAAAGGCCTGAAGCGGGGTCCGCTCTATCCTTCCGACGATTTCAAGCGGCTGGAACACATGGGCGCCGTCGTCTACGAATACCTGCTCAAGGCCCACCGCGAGGTGCCTTTCCAGTTCCGCGACGCGTTCGAGTTGTGGCTGCTCGACGCACACGACCAGCCGCTGGCGCTGTTGCACAGCGTGCGCACCGACAGCGAGACCGACACCCGGCCGCCGCTCGACTGGCGCGCCGGCATGGCGGCGCAGGAGCATTTCAGGAGCCAGGCCATTGCCGACCTGACCGAGCCGGCCGGCGTCTACCTCAGCCGCTACGTGAACAGCCTCGCCGGCGGCGCAGTGCAATGGTTCCGCCGCTCGGACGACGGCACCGGGCTGGGCCTGCATGTGCTGCAAGGCGACGACACCCTGCGCGGACGGGTGCTGGAAGCGGATGCCTTTCCGCCGCTGTTCGTCGCCACCGCGGGCATGGATACCGCGCACACCCGCCTGGTGCACGACTACCACGCCTGGCAGGCGCCCTGGATGCTGCTGCTGCCGCACCTGGACACGGCCACGCGCCGCGCGCTCGAAACCAGCGCCTGCCAGCAGGCCGAACTGATCGAGAAACACTGCCGCCTGTATCCCGATGTCATCAACCGGCCGGCGCTGCAGGCCGCGCGCGTGGAAGCGGCATTGCTCCGGAGCCAGCCGGCGGAGAAACGTGAAAACGACGTCGTGCCGATGTTCTACATCGAGCTCAACGTCAGCGAGGAATGATCAGGCGGCGACGCTGAGGATGGCGGACGGCAGTGCGGCCGACGCCCCCAGGTGCGGCGTCAGCCGCACGGCCACGCCGGGATGCGCGGCGGAAAATTCGGCGATGGCCTCAGGGATGTCCTGCGCCACGTGGGTGCCCGCCGCCAGAAAATAGGGAAAAGCCACGATATCGGTTGCGCCCCGCGCCGCGAGGGCAGCCAGCCCGTCGGGTATGCTCGGCTCGGCCAGCTCCAGAAAGGCCGCCTCGACATGGTCGTAGGCCTGGCCGGACGCGGTCCGGACCTGGTCGGCCAGCTGGCGCACTTCGTCATTGGACGCGGCACGGCGGCTGCCGTGGGCGATGATCAACAGACTGGACATGAATGGAACTCCTGAAAGACGGGAATCCTGTCGATCATCCAGCCGCCGCCGAGTTCCCGTCCGGGCAATAAACCGACTACTCGGTCCCGAGCGCCGCTTCCAGCTTCTGCTTGTCGAAGTGGCGGCCCAGGTCGGCCAGCCCGCTGCTGACGCCGGGGTCCGAGAACATCTCGCGTGCGGCAACCTGGCCCAGCAGCTGGAAGCCGGTCTGCAGGGCAGAGCGGCCTTCATACTTGATCGCCTGCTGCGTCTGCGTCCTGCACGATTCGGTGAGCAGGCGCTGGATCATCAGCGCCGTCTCCTTGTTCGACCGGCTGCGCTCCTCGTCGGTCACCGAGGCGACTGACTTCACTGCCGGATGCAGCGCGGCGGTAACGAACATCCACTTGACCAGGTCATTCTTGTCCGCCGACGTGGTCGACTGCACCAGGCACTTGGCCAGGTCGTCCGAATACGGACCCGCTTGTGCGCTGCCGGCGCCCAACACCAGGGCCAGCACGGCGGTTCGGGCGGCAGTTCGGGATAACGTGGTCTTGATCATATTCACATCCTCGCAGGTTCAAAGGTCGCGTCCAGGTTCTGGTCGTCGCAATAATCGAGAAAATCGCCACGCAGGGTGGCGATATGGGCATTCGCGGGAATGCCGAGCGTCATGTGGACGGCAAACATCGGCGCGCCGGTGTGCGGTGCCGGATACGTCTCGGTGTCGAGCGCCTCGATATTGATGTGCAGGCGCGCGAAGAAATTGGCCAGGCTGTTGACGATGCCGGGCTGGTCGAGCGCCGCGACTTCCACAGTATAGGGAATCAACGGCTTGCCTGCCCGGATCGGGCGGGTGCGCTGCTGGATGATCGCCAGCCCCAGTTCCTCGCCGACGGCCGGCAGGCGTGCTTCCAGCTTGGCCAGCGCGTCCCAGTTGCCGGTCACCCGCATCAGCAGGGCAAAGCGGCCGCCCAGCGCGGCCATGCGCGATTCTTCCAGATTGCAGCCCGACTCGCTGATGCGGCGGGTGAAGCCTTCAACCAGGCCAATTTTGTCTTCGCCGCTGGCGGTGATGACGAGTGATTCGGTGTCGTTGGACATTAAATGAGCTCCCGGTCGGACAGTTCTTTTTTGACGTAGGCGTAAATGATAGGCGCGGCGATCACGCCTTGCACGCCGAAGGCCGCCTCCATCGTGATCATCGCGATCAGCAGCTCCCAGGCGCGCGCCTGGATCTGCCCGCCGATGATGCGGGCGTTCACGA
Organism: Thiobacillus sp.; assembly: GCA_041592455.1. Classification (GTDB taxonomy): domain Bacteria; phylum Pseudomonadota; class Gammaproteobacteria; order Burkholderiales; family Thiobacillaceae; genus Thiobacillus. The sequence goes on from JBFHQA010000109.1 coordinate 6,610, forward strand.
AGTATTCGAGCTTGTGGATGATGACGAGGAACGCGAGCGAGGCCGCGGCGATGTAAAGCGAATGCGACAGGGAAATGACCACGATGACCGTGTTCGAGATCAGGTTGCCCAGCACCGGCAGCAGGCCGACGATGAAGGTCACGACGATCATGGTCTTGGTGAACGGCAGCTCCACCCCGAAGGCGGGCAGCACGCCCATCAGGTAGACGCCGGTCAGGAAGGCGTTCAGCGCCGAAATGCGGATCTGTGCGAACACCACCCGCCGGAAGGCGTCGCCCAGCCGGTGGACACGCTCGCACATGGCCTGCGCCAGCGGCGCCAGCATCTGGTGCGGAACGGCCTGGCGCAAGGCGATGAAGCTGCCGATGATCAGGCCGATAATGGCGTACAGCAGGACGCGGCCGGCATCGCCGCTGATCTTGCGGATGTCCTGCGCGTGGGTGCGCAGCCATTCGACCATGCCGGCCCGGATCACCGAGCCATCGCCCTGGGGCAACCACTCCGCCGCCCACACCGGCAGCAATTGCCGTGAATTCTCGATGATCTCGGCCATTTTCGTCAGCAGCCCGGCAAGGCCGCCTTCCATCCGCAGGTACACGATCGCGCCGGCCGCCAGGCCGCCCAGCACGCCCAGCACGACCAGGGTGATGAGCGAGACGACCAGGATCTTGGCCCAATTGTGATCGAGCCGCCCGATGACGAATCGAGGCGCCAGCATGTGCACCAGCTGCACGACCAGCAGGCCCGTGAGCAGGGCGGGCAACAAGTGCAGCCAGAGCGTGAGCAGCACGCTTGCCGCCATCATCAGCCAGGCAGCAATCTGGTATCGGTTGGCAGGCGGAATCAGCGGCTTGGTCATGGCGCCACAGTGCCAAACAAGTGCGGGCGAAGCAAGCGATTTCGGCGCTCCGCCAGCCTCAATCCCTTGATTGGCGCAATCCCCTTGCCGGGTGCTTGCAGCGGATTCCTGCGCACTCTACAGTGCGGGGCTGACATGACCTGTTCCATCCCGACCACCCGCACCGAACTGGGCGCCCGCCCGTCATGAGTGCCGTCCGTTCGCCCGCCTTCCTGAGCGCGCTGCGCGCCCTGCTGCCGCCTGACGCACTGCTGACCGAGCCGGAAGACACGCGCCCGTTCGAGTCGGACGGCCTGTCGGCCTATCGCAGCACGCCCGACCTGGTGGTATTGCCCCGGAACGAAGCGCAGGTGGTCGCCATCCTGCAGCTGTGCCACGCGCAGAAGGTGCCCGTGGTGACGCGCGGCGCCGGCACCGGGCTGGCCGCAGGCGCCCTGCCGGTCGACGGCGCGGTGCTGCTGGTGCTGGCCCGACTCAACCGCATTCTCAGGCTCGACCCGCTGGCCCGGACCGCCACGGTGGAGCCCGGCGTGCGCAATCTCGCGATCTCCGAAGCCGCCGCACCGCATGGCCTGTATTACGCGCCCGACCCCTCGTCGCAGATTGCCTGCTCGATCGGCGGCAACGTCGCCGAAAATTCGGGCGGCGTGCATTGCCTCAAGTACGGGCTGACCGTGCACAACATCCTCAAGCTGCGCGCCTGGACGATCGAGGGCGAGCTGCTGGAGATCGGCAGCGAGTCGCTCGACGCCCCGGGCTTCGACCTGCTGGCGCTGATGACGGGTTCAGAAGGCATGCTGGCGGTGATCACCGAGGTCACGGTCAAGCTGCTGCCGCGTCCCGAGCGCGCACAGGTCGTGCTGGCGGCGTTCGACGACGTCGCCAAGGCCGGCGCGGCGGTCGGCAACATCATCGCCGCCGGCGTGATCCCGGCCGGGCTGGAGATGATGGACAAGCTCGCCATCCAGGCCGCCGAGGCCTTTGTCCACGCCGGCTATCCGCTCGATTGCGAGGCCCTGCTGTTGTGCGAAGTCGACGGCGTCAACGAGGAAGTGTCGGACGACATCTTCACCGTGCACGAGGTGCTGGTCGCCTCGGGCGCCACCGAGGTGCGCACCGCCGACAGCGAGGCGCAGCGGCTGAAATTCTGGGCCGGGCGCAAGGCCGCGTTCCCGGCGGTGGGCCGGCTCGCGCCCGACTACTACTGCATGGACGGCACCATCCCGCGCGCGCAGCTGCCGCATGTGCTGCGCCGCATCAGCGAGATGAGCGCGGAATACGGCCTGGCCGTCGCCAACGTATTCCATGCCGGCGACGGCAACCTGCACCCGCTGATCCTGTTCGACGCCAACCAGCCCGGCGAACTCGCCAGGGCCGAAGCCTTCGGCGGCAAGATCCTCGAACTCTGCGTCGAGGTCGGCGGCACGATCACCGGCGAACACGGCGTCGGCCTGGAGAAGATCCACCAGATGTGCGCGCAGTTCGCGACGCCGGAACTCACGCGCTTCCACGACGTCAAGGCCGCGTTCGACCCCAATACGCTGCTCAACCCCGGCAAGGCCGTGCCCGAACTGCACCGCTGTGCCGAATGGGGCGCGATGCACGTCCACGGCGGGCAACTGCCGCA
>JBFHQA010000110.1:0-8986 GCA_041592455.1 Thiobacillus sp.
CGTCACGGCCGCTGTCGCCCGATGTCATCCAGCAGGCTGTCATGACCGAGGCTGCCGCTTACCGGGCGCTATTCGAACAGCCCGCCCGGGTGGCCGTGGCGACGACGTTCGTGTGGACCGAGGCCGTGGAGGCGGCCTGGGGATGCGCGGGCGTGGAAGTGGCGATCACGCCGGGGCGCAGGTGTACCTGTCGCGACCACGAGGGGCAGCCAGGATGCGTCGATGCCGCGATGCTTTCGGGCGACTCTTCCCTGTCGGGCCTGACCTATCTGGTGCGCGACGTCTATTTCGAGCCGCACAGGGGACACCCACCGCAACAACTGGTGGAGGGCTTGGTCGAGCGCACCCGTCAGGGGCGGGCATGCCTGGTGGAAACGCATCGCTTCAATTACCTGGACGCGCTCGACGACAGCCTGGGCGCACTCGGTGCGGCCTTGCAGCGCGCACTTGCCGCATGCCCCAGCGTGCGCTTCCTCACGCCGCTCGAACTGGCCCGCGCCATGCGGGAGCGCGACCCGGACTGGATGGAAACGCGCCTCAGGCCGAGACTGTCCGCGTGGGCCGCTCGCCTCGACGAGATCCCCCGCTTTCGCCGCGCATCGCGGCTGAGCGGTCTGGCGATCCCGCTAGCCTTGCTGGGGAGCCGGGCATGACGCCGCGCTTCTCGATCATCATTCCTGCATTCAATGCAGCGGCCACGCTGGCCCGCGCGATCGATTCGGTGTTGTCCCAGACCTGGCCGGCACACGAGATCATCGTGGTGGACGACGGATCGAGCGACGACACCGCATCGATCGTATCCGGATATGGCGACAGGGTGCGGCTGATCCGCCAGGCCAACAGCGGCGTCTCGACGGCGCGCAACGCGGGCGCCGTGGCGGCCACCGGCGACTGGCTGGCATTTCTCGACGCGGACGACTGGTATGAAGCCGATCGAATCAGGCTGCATGCCGATTGGATCGCAGACGATGCGACGCTGGATTTCCTGACCGGCGATTACGAGTACCGGGACGATGCCGGCCAGCTGCTCGGCACGTCGATGGCGCAGCACGAGTCGGGTCGCATGCTGCTCGCCAAGGCAGCCGGCGCCACGCGCGTGCTGATGAATACGCCGGCAGAAATCGCGGCCTACGTGGCAGACCATTTTGGCGACACGCATACCTTGTCGGTGCCGCGCGAGCGGTTTCTCATGTTGGGCGGCTACCCGACCGGCTTCAAGGTGTGCGAGGACGTTCATTTCCTGACGCGGCTGGTCGCCCAGAGTCGCCGTGTCGGCGTGATCTGTCAGAGCCTCGGGGTCTACGTGATTCACGGCGGCAGCGCGACCCGTCGGCATCCGATCGCGGCGCAACGCGAAAACGTGCGTACGCTGGCCGACCTGTCGCGACTGGCCGAGAATTTTCCTTTTCCGGTCAGGCGCGGCGTGGCCCTGCGCATGCAGAGTGCACGCTACAACCTGGGCTGCGCGCTCAGCAAGAGCGGGCAGCGGGTTGCCGCGATCTCCGCGGTGTTGCCCGGGCTGGCCGAGAGTCCCGGGTGGCGCAGCCTGCGCAATCTGTTGTCGATGCTGAGAGGGTGAGCGCGTGACTCGACTGCTGGTGCTGACCGAATTGTTCCTGCCGACCAAGGGCGGCACCGCCGTATGGGCCGCAGAGGTCTACAAGCGCCTGGGCGGCAAGGACATCCACATCGTCACGGCAGACGTGCCCGGGGCCGAGGCGGTCGACGACAGGCATCCCAACACCCTCCATCGGCTGAACCTCAAGCGTGTGCCCTGGCTGCGCCCCGAGTCGCTGGCCATGTATCTGCGCTTCTTTTTCAAATCGCTGGCACTGGCGCTGACGCACCGCTTCGATGCCATTCATGCCTTTCGCGCCTTGCCCGAGGGCCTGGTGGCCTGGGCCGTGGCCCGCCCGACATGGCGCAAGCTCATCGTCTATGCTCATGGAGAAGAACTCACGACCTGGGGGCGGGGGGGCAAGTACAAGGCGATGCGATTTGCGCTGCGGCATGCCGACAGGGTCATTGCAAACAGCGAGCATACGCGCGACACGCTGCTGTCCATGGAGGTGCGCCCCGATCGCATCACGATCATCTACCCCGGCGTCGACGTGGGCGTGTTCCGGCCCGGGCTGGATACGACCGGGCTGCGCGAATCCCTGGGCATTGGAGCGGATGAAACACTCGTCTTTTCGGTTGGTCGCTTGTCGCGTCGCAAGGGATTTGATCAAATGATACGGGCTGTGGCGAAGCTTCGCGGCGAAGGCCTGCCCATACGCTATGTCATTGCCGGCATAGGCGAGGATGCCGACTATCTCGATGGCTTGATCCGGGAGCACTGCATGGAAAGCGTTGTGCATCGGATCGGTGCGGTCAGCGAGACCGACCTGCCTCGATGGCTGAATGTCTGCGATGTGTTTGCCATGCCCAATCGCGAGATCAACGGCGACAACGAAGGCTTCGGCATGGTGTTCATCGAGGCGGCTGCCTGTGGCAAGCCCAGCCTCGCGGGGGTGGCCGGAGGCACCGGCGCCGCCGTGCTGCACGACGTGACCGGGCTGCGCGTCGACGGGGCTTCGCTCGACAGCGTGACGCAGGGATTGCGCACGCTCGCGCGCGACGAAGCATTGCGCCGCCGCCTCGGTGAGGCGGGCCTGTCCAGGGTGACTGAACGTTTTAGTTGGGAAGCGGTAACGCGTAAAACCAGAGGAGAAGTCGAATGATCATCCGCCATGTTCTGCCGGGCGTCTTGCTTGCGCTGGCAACGGTGACGCCAGCGCAGGCGCAGATGCACACGACCCCGGCCGAGATCGCGATGCTGCCGGCCTACTGCGATGCCAAGATCGGCAGGAAGTTGCCGGAGTCGGTGGATTACTGGCGCGACCGGATGCGGCATGAAAACTGGATCCACATCCATCACTATTGCAGCGGCCTGATCGAGTTGAACCGCTACTATCGAAGTGCACGCGGCCGCCAGAGGGCCAACCTGGGCAATGCAGTCAACGAATTCAGCGGCATGCTCAGGGCCTGGACCCCTGACTTTTTCCTGCGTCCCGAAGCGCATCTCAACCGAGGCAAAGCCTACCGGCTCATGGGCAACCAGGGGCAGGCGCTGGGCGATTTCCTGAAGGCGCTCGAGTTGAACCCGAGGCTGACGTCAGCCACCACCGAACTGGCAGACCTGTACAGGAAAACCGGCAAGAAGGCTGAGGCGCTGGCCGTGATCCGGCAAGGGCTGGAACACTCGCCTGAATCCAAAAGCCTGCGCCGCCGCTACCAGGAACTGGGCGGCGACCCGAAGGATATCCCGGAAAAAGCCGTTGAGCCCGCAGTGGTCCAGGCGGAGCCACGCGTCGAGCCTGAAGCTGCCGCGTCCGAGGCCGCCAGCCGGGAACCCGTGCAACTCATCGAGCCGAAAATCGGCAACGAGACCAATCCCTGGTGCCGCTTCTGCCCGGTCGAGGCGTCCGATCCGCCTGGGACCGGCGCGAACTGACGATGTTCTACCGTCACAGGAATCAGTTCCAGCGGTGGTTGTTCAATCACCAGATCAAGGGGTTGCTGGATACGCCCCCCCTGCGTCCCGGCGACCCGGCCGCGCCCTGCGTGTTGTCTCAATTGCAGCACAAGGATGTCCTGATGTATCTGGCTGCCGTGAAGTCTTTTGCCCTGCAGTTGCCGCCCGCCGAGGTGCATGTCGTCGACGATGGCAGCCTGACCGACGAAGACCGCGCACTTCTCGGGCGGCATATACCGGGGATTCGTTTTCATGACATCGTCGCGTGCCGTGAACCGGGCTTGCCGCAAGGCGGAACCTGGGAGCGCCTGATCGCGATTGCGCGATTGTCGATCGACCGGTATGTCATCCAACTGGATTCGGATACCTTGACCCTGTCGCAGATAGACGAGGTGGCTTCAGCCGCACAGGAGGGACTGTCCTTCTCCATCGGAACCTGGGACCGACAGAACGTCGAACCGGCAATCGAGCGCGCCGTGACCGCGCAAGGAAGGCTCGAGAATGGCAAGCCCCACATACAACTGCTGGCGGAGTCTGGTTTCGACCGCTTGCATGATGCAGCATCGCTGAAGTACATCAGGGGGTGTTCCGGCTTTTCGGGGTTTTCGCCCGGCGACGGCAAGCTGGAACTGATGCACAGTCTCTCCAGCCAGTTGCAGGCCCTTGTCGGCGACCGCTGGCAGGAATGGGGGAGCGAGCAGGTGATGTCCAACCTGGTCGTGGCGAACCAGCCTGCTGTCCGGGTGCTCCCCCATCCGGAATACACCGATTGCGAAAAAATGAAACCGGATACGACCCGTTTCGTGCACTTCATCGGCACGTGCCGTTTTCGCGGGGGACGCTACGCCAGCCTGGTCAATCACGTCTTCGGAAAGGCTCCGGCATAGCCATGTGGTCTAGACTGGACGTGTCCCCCACTCAGGCAACGGGCAGTCGGGGGTATCCGATGAATGCGAGCGTGATATGAACCCGTTTCTGGTCTGACCATACGACATGCAGCCCATCCAGGCCATGCGAGCCACCTACTGGAAGGCCCTGGGCAACGCCAGGCAGTATCTCAGCGCGGCGGATGCCCGGCTCAAGCCGCTCTATATTCCCTGGCAGCAGCGAGGCAACCAGGGCTGCCTCGCTGTCGACATCCATGCGCGGGTCGGTTTCTTTGCACAACTGAACTGGACCTTGTCCATCCTCGCACATTGCGAACGATACGGGCTGCGCCCATACATTCAACTGACCAGCCCCGCGTATGCCGAATACGAGGGCGAGGACTGGTTCGGGACCTATTTTTCCAATATCGCCCTGACTGACGCGGACAGGCTGCGCATCCAGCGTGGCAAGATCACAGTCAGCCGTATCAGCGACATCGAGCAACTGGGGTTGCCGAATTACGAGTCCGACTTCACCCTGGAGTCGGCGCATCGCTTGCTCGACCGCCATGTCAGGGTCCAGCCCGGAATTCTCGACTACGTCGGTGAATATGTGAGGCAGCAGTTCGCCGGCGAGCGGGTCCTGGGGGTGCATTACCGCGGGACCGACAAGGGGAGCGAAGCGCCCAGGGTCTCGCTGGAGGAATGCCTGCAGGCCGTTTCCCTTTATCTGGACCGGCATCCGGAGACGACGGCGATCTTTCTCGCCAGCGACGAATCCAGCTTCATCGATGTGTTCAGGCACCGCTGTTCCCGCGCGCGCATCATTACCCACGACGATCAGGCGCGTAGCCGCGACGGGCTGGCCATCCATACCCGTCCCCTGGAAGGGCAGGGCAACCCGCGCGGCATGGAGGCATTGGTGAATTCTCTGCTGCTATCGAGATGTGACGGCCTGGTTCGCACAGCCTCCTTCCTTTCGGCCTGGTCCAGCGTGTTCAATCCGGAGATTCCGGTTGTCATGCTCAACCGGCCCTATGCAAACAAGCTGTGGTTTCCCGATCGCGAAATCGCCAGGCGGGCTGAATTTCTTGCTGGAACGGAGCCGGTGAAGCAGGCTGGCATGAACTGAAACGGGATGGGGGAGCGTTCGATGGTTGGCATGTTGATACCGAAGCGCATCAAGAATCTGGCACGCGATTTTCTTCATGCAAAGGAAATCTACCGCTCGCAGGCCGGGCAGGATTTCTGGGTACTGGGCGAGGTGTTCGACCAGAAACGCAACGGGTTCTATCTGGATATCGGCGCCCATGACGGCATCCGGATCAGCAATACCTACGTCCTGGAAACCCGCTATGGCTGGGAGGGCATCTGCGTCGAAGCCAATCCGGACAGCTTCAGCCTGCTGCAGAAAAACCGTCGCGCCCGGTGCGTCAATGCATGCCTGGATGCCAGCGAGGGCACCGTGAGTTTTTCGAAGAACGGCGTGCTGGGCGGTATCGTTTCGGACGATACCGACAACCGGACGTCGGGCGACCAGGCCGGGGAAGTGGTGACGATGAACACGATTCCCCTGGAAAAATTGCTGGACGAGACCGGCGCGCCTGCCACGATCGACTATCTGTCGATCGATATCGAAGGGGCGGAGGAGCGGGTGCTCGGAGACTTTCCGTTCGAGCGCTACACCTTCAACTGCATGACGATCGAGCGCCCCAGCGCCAGGCTGAGGCAAGTCCTTGAACGGAATGGCTATGTGCTGATCAAGGAAATTCCCGGCCTCGACTGCTTCTACATCCACCAGAGCCACATCGGGCAGTACCAGGCCAATGTCTTTGCGTTCTACAAGAAGGAGCGCCTGGCCATCTACAGGGAGGGCTGAGTCTCGCCGGCCTGGTGCTTCACGAAGCGGGCGCTTGCTGCGACATCGCCCTGCCGGATGCTGGCCGGGCAGTGCGCGCCCTGGAGGGGTAGAGGCCCTGCGTCACATACAGGGGCCGATTCTTGGTTTCATTGAACATGCGGCCCAGGTATTCGCCGATGACGCCGAGGCTGGCAAGCTGGATGCCGCCGAGCAGCAGGACGACGACCATCATCGAAGGATAGCCGCGGACATCCTCGCCGAATACCAGGGTCTTGTAGATGATGAAGGCCGCGTAGACGAAGGCCAGCAGGGAGATCAGCAAGCCCATGTAGGAAGCGATCTTCAGGGGAACCGTGGTGAAGGAGGTGATGCCTTCGATCGCAAAGTTCCACAGCTTCCAGTAATTCCACTTGGTATCGCCGGCAAAGCGCGCGTCCCGTCGGTAGGGCACCGCGATTTGCGGAAATCCGACCCAGGCGAACAGGCCTTTCATGAATCGATGATGCTCCCGCAGTTCGAGCAGCGCATCGACGGAACGGCGGCTCATGAGCCGGAAGTCGCCGGTATCCTGCGGGATGCTGACGCGGCTCAGTCGCTTGATCACGCGGTAGAAGGCGCTGGCGGTCGTGCGCTTCATCCAGCTTTCCCCCTCGCGTTCGGTGCGCTGGGCGTAGACCACGTCGAAGCCGGCTCGCCACTGCCGGACCAGTTCCGGGATGAGTTCGGGCGGGTCCTGCAGGTCGGTGTCGATCACTACGACGGCGTCCCCGCTGGCGTGGTCGAGGCCGGCTGTCATGGCGATTTCCTTGCCGAAATTGCGCGAAAGATCGACCAGCGTGATGCGGGAATCCTGGTTGCGCAAGCCGATCAGGACCTCCATCGTGCGATCGCTGCTGCCGTCGTTGACGTAGACCACTTCCAATTCGCAGTCCAGGTTGTCGAACACGGCGCTCAGGCGCTTGTGGAATTCGGGCAGGACGGCTTCTTCGTTGTAGGCCGGCGCGATCACCGAGATCACGACGCCGGCGTGGTCATATTCTGGATTCATGACCGTATTCTGCATGGGGTTCCCTTTTCGAAAGTCCAGAGGCGATTGCCGAGGTAGTTCCAGACCAGTACGCAGCCTGTCGCCGCGATCTGCGCAATCAGATAGTGCATGCTGAAGGGTTCGACCAGCAGCCACATCAGGAGGGCGTTCAGCACCATGCCGACCGCCGCGATGACCATGAAGCGGGGCAGGGCCTCTCGGTGCAGGCGCCTGCTGCGAAAGGTGAAGCGGTAATTCAGCATGTAGTTGACGATGGCGCCGAGCAAGGCGCCTGCGGCGGATGCCGGTACCGGGTGGACGGCCGCCCCGCTGACCAGGGCGAACAGCAGGGCATAGTGGGCCAGCGTGCCGGCCACCCCTACCAGGCTGAACAGCGAAAATTGCCTGAACAGGGCGATCATGGAAGCTGCACGGCCAGCGTGGTGGCGGTGTCCAAGAGCGTGGTGGAGCCAGTCGGGAGATCCTTGGCGACAAGGGCCTTCCAGGTGGCCGCCTGCCCCTGCCTGATCAAGGTGTTGGTCGGCAGCAGGATCATCACGACAGGCCGGCCTTGCAGGCGGGCGCGCATCCGGGCGAGCGCCTCCAGGTTGTCCGCTGTCGGGGCAAAGTCGCGGACATTGCGCCCGCTGGTCAGGCTCAACAGGGCTGCATGGTTCGAGAGCAGGTAGGCGTCTTGGGGAAGCCCGGCGAGAAGCCCGGCCAGAGCGCTGTCCCGGCTGGCATGGCGCTTGATGTGGTTGGTGAAGATCACCCCGGGCATGGCGGCTGCGGCGCCTTCATGGCCCTGGGTGGCGACGGTGTCGCGGATCGCGTGTTCGCGCTGAACGGTGGACCATGCGTTGTCGACCCGGCCCCACAGCAGGATGGCCCCAGCCATGAGCAGCATGCCCGTCATGAGGGTTTGCTGGGGTGTGGATGACGGAGAAGCCGGCTTCAGTACCCAAAGCACCGCTGCGAGCGCAGCCCAAGTATAGGGCATCAGCTGGCGGGTGAGCGTGGTCTCGACCCAGTCGAAACGGCTGCGCCCCCAGACGATCATCGCAAAGCCGATGCCGAGGTAGATCAGCAACAGCAGCAGGGCGGCGCGCTCGCCCTGCGAAGCCCGCTTCCACTGCTGTCGCCCTCTCCACAGCAGGAACAGGCCGAGCGGGAGCGCAATCAATACGAGGGCTTTGGCATTCCATGCGATGTCAGCCGCCTGGCGCCACCCCGTGAAATCGATCAGCAGGCTCCAGAGGCTGATGCGGAACGCTCTCAGGAGGCCGTACTCGACTCCACCATGGGCCGCGAAATAGGGCTGGATGCTGCCGAAGGTATGCAGGTTGTACAGGAACACCGGAAACGCGATGGCCGCAAACCCTGCGCCCCAGGCGATTCCGTTGACGAATGGGGCCCTCCACTGCTGGGGGCGGCTCAAGAGCTGCCAGGCGAGGAAAACCATCACGGTCAGCGGCAGGACTGCCGCGGCATTGCGCAGCGCATACGCGCATCCTGCCAGGATGCCCGAGAGCAGGAGGGCCTTGCCGAACCCGGGCCGGCCGCAGTTCAGTCGCAGCAGGATGCCGAGCGACAGCACTGAGAACAGGATCATCGCCGCATCGCTCAGGGCCAGATACCCCCATTCGACGAACCCGGGAGAACTGGCAACCAGCACGGCGATCAGCATCGAAGCCCAGCGGCCGGCCAGCGGCCTC
>JBFHQA010000111.1:0-8942 GCA_041592455.1 Thiobacillus sp.
GCGTCGTGAGCGACGAGGCCAAAGCCGATGAAGACGGCAAACAGGCTGATCAGAATACGTTTCATGTTGGGTTGCCAGGAAAAGTTGAACATGGGTCCATGGTGGCCAGACGGCCCCCGTTTGAAAAGCTGATTTTTACACGGGGAAAGATCGATTTTTTCGAATCCTTTTCCCGGGATCTCAGTTTTTTCCTTCCCCGCGGATGGCGCGGCTCTGGCGGTGCACCGCTTCGACCAGCACGCTGACGTTGTCGGGGTTGGTGAACTGCGAGATGCCGTGTCCCAGGTTGAAGACATGGCCCGGATGGTTGCCGAAGCCGTTGAGGATGCGCGCAACCTCGCTGCGGATGCTGTCCGGCGTGCCATGCAGCGCGCAGGGGTCGAGGTTGCCTTGCAGCGCGACCTTGTCGCCGACGCGGCGACGGGCCTCGCCGATGTCGACGGTCCAGTCGAGACCGACGGCATCGGCTCCGATTTCGGCAATCGATTCGAGCCAGCCGCCGCCGCCCTTGGTGAAGACCACGCTGGGCACGCGCCGTCCGTCGCGTTCCTTGATCAGGCCGGCGACGATGCGTTCCATGTAGGACAGCGAGAATTCCTTGTACGCGTGCGGTGTGAGGCTGCCGCCCCAGGAGTCGAAGATCATCACGGCCTGTGCGCCGGCTTCGATCTGCGCGTTGAGGTAGTCGGTCACCGCCTGCGTGTTCACTTCGAGGATGCGGTGCAGCAGGTCGGGCCGGCTGTACAGCATCGACTTGATGTGGCGGTAGTCGTCCGAGCTGCCGCCCTCGATCATGTAGCAGGCCAGCGTGTAGGGGCTGCCCGAGAAGCCGATCAGCGGCACCGAGCCGTCGAGCGCGCGGCGGATGCTTTTCACGGCGTCCATCACGTAGCCGAGCTTGTCGGTGGGATCGGGCGCCGAGAGGTCGCGGATTTCCCACTCGTCGCGCAGCGGGCGCTCGAAACGGGGACCTTCGCCCTGCGCAAAGTAGAGCCCTAGGCCCATGGCGTCCGGCACCGTCAGGATGTCGGAAAACAGGATCGCGGCGTCGAGCGGGTAGCGCGCCAGCGGCTGCAGCGTGACCTCGGTCGCGAGATCGGGCGTCTTGCACAGCGTCAGGAAATCGCCGGCCCGCGCGCGGGTGGCGTTGTATTCCGGCAGGTAGCGGCCGGCCTGGCGCATCAGCCAGAGCGGGGTGTAGTCGGTGGGCTGGCGCAGCAGGGCGCGCAGGAAGGTGTCGTTCTTGAGTGCGGACATTGGGTCGCCAATAAATGGCCGGCGTGGCAAAGCCCGCATTCTAGCAGGTTGGCCACCCCGGCCCGGCGAAACGATCAGTGGCGGCGGAAGGACCACTCGCCGCGGCCGGACGGGCAGGCCACGACGTCCTGCGGCCGGCGGCCGTCGACCACCAGGGTGGCGTGGCGGCAGCCGCCGCTGGCGTCGCCGCGCGGGGTGAAGTGGTAGTGGCGGCCGTCGTGACGCCATTCCACCGGCACGCCGGGGCGGCCCAGTTCCAGCGCGTGGCCCATGCAGGCGCGGTCGCGTTCGTCCATGCGGTCGCCGATCGCATGGCCCAGCACGGCGCCGATGACGCCGCCGACGACCATGCCGACGACGCGATCCTCCCGGTCGACGACGCGGCCGCCGATCACCGCGCCGGTCACGCCGCCGATCACGGCGCCGATCTCGTCGCGGTTGCAGCGGCCGGACGAGATGCCGTAGTCGCGCACATATACCACGCCGCTCTTGCCCTTGTAGTGCTTGGATTTCTTGTACTTCTTGCGGTCGTGGTCATGATCGTGGTCGTCGTCGTCATGATGGTCCTTGTAGTAGCCGTGCGCGGGCGCGTGGCGCGGCGGGTCGGCCAGGGCGGTGCCCGAGACCAGGAGGGCGGCCAGCGCCAGGGTAAGCGGTCGTGTCATGTGCAGTGCTCCTGTGTAGTCGTGATCGAGGATCCATCGTGCCATCCTGTCCAACTATACCGGACGGCGCATGGGGATGCGCCGGGCCGGTTCAGTTGTACCAGGGGCGATGGTTGTAGGCGTAGCGTTCCTGGCGGTCGTGCTTCTCGAAGCGGATGTTGCGGCTGGCCATGTCGAGGGCGTGGTCGAGGCGCCGGAACTCGCGCATGTCGAGAATGCCATCGGCCATGAAATGGCGCTCCATCGCGCGGATCTCGTGCTGCTCGCGCATCAGCTGGCGGAATTCGCCGCGCGTCAGCGCGCCCGAGCGCATGCCTTCGCGGATGCGGTCCATCTGGCGATCCTGCCGCGCATTGACTTTCTGGCTGAACTCGAGGCTCTGCACATAGGCATGGCGGGGCGAGTGGTCATAGTGGCTGTTCGCATGGGCGTGATGGCCTGGGAAACTGTAACCCTGGCCAAAGCGGTTGTCGTTGGCCTGGGCGCCGGCGCTCATCAGGCCGAGGCCGCCGAGGGCCAGGGCAACGAGGGTTTTTTTCAGCAGGGTGGTGTTCATGGTGCGGCTCCTTGTCAGTTGAGAGGTGTCGCCGAGCTTCGTCAGCGCACAACTGCACTGTAGGGAGGCTGTGTAAGCGCCATGTGTGGCCGGGGTAACAGGGTGTAACGCAATGTAACGGCACAGGGGGCTCATGTTTTCCTGAAGCCTGCCGATATAACCAGGGAGTTGACCGAATCCGGGGAGAAGCGTGCTTCGAGCCAGGCGGTCTGCATTCAATCGAGCTGGAAATCCAAGATTTTCTGAAACACCAACCCGCGTCGTAGGAGATCCCTGATGCAACTGAAGAAATTCGCAGCCTGCCTGGCTGCGGCTGGCATGACTTTGCCTGGAATGGCGTCCGCAACCAATGGCATGCTGATGGAAGGCTATGGCCCCATCGCCCAGGGCATGGGCGGCGCGTCCATGGCCTACGACAACGGCACGGCCGCCATGGCCAACAACCCGGCCACGCTTGGCCTGATGGCGGACGGCAGCCGGCTGGACGTGATGGTGGGCTTTGTCGGTCCGGACGTGAAGACGTCGATGAATATCGGAAAATCCAGCGCCGATGCGTTCTACATGCCGGCCATCGGCTACGTCAAAAAGCAGGGCAACCTGGCCTACGGCGCCGGTATCTACGGGCAGGGCGGCATGGGTACCGAATACGCTGGCGGCGACATGGCGCAGGTCGGCGTGGGCCGCCTGATCTTCCCGGTGGCCTATCGCGTCAACGACCGCTTCAACGTGGGTGGCAGCGTCGACGTCGTGTGGGCGGGCATGGACATGGTCGTCACCACTTTTGGCATCAACTTCAAGGATGGCAGCGACTTTACCGGCGCAGCCAAGGGCTACAGCGTGGCCGGCAAGCTGGGCTTCACCTACAAGCTCAGCGATGCCGTAAGCCTCGGCGGCGTCTACCATACGGCCGGAAACCTGCCCAAGCTCAAGGGCAACGGCTATGCGGTGGAAGGCTTCGACATGCCCGCCATGGTCGGCCTCGGCCTGGCCTGGCAGGCCAGCGACCGGATGCTGGTCGCGGCCGACGTCAAGAACGTGTTCTGGGGCAGCAGCATGAACACCGTGAACATCTACCGCAACGGCACGCTGGTGGCGCCGTTCGCGCAGAACTGGGACGACCAGCTCGTGGTGTCGCTGGGCCTGTCCTACCGGTTCAACGAGGCGCTGACCGGCCGCATCGGATACAACCACGGCAAGAACCCGATCCCGAGCCAGAATGTCAGCTACCTGTGGCCGGCGATCGTCGACGACCACTACACGCTGGGTGCCGGCTACGCGCTGAACAAGCAGTCCGACCTCAATTTCAGCCTGAGCTACGCGCCGAAAGTGACCGTGACGGGCACCGGCGCCACCCCGCCGGCCGGCAACAACGGCATGCGGATCGAGCACAGCCAGCTGAACTGGCAGTTGATGTACAGCTACAAGTTCTGATCGTCCGACTTGACGCAACAAGGCCGGGGCATGTCCCCGGCCTTTTTTGTTTGGGGTGGACGCCGGCGCGACGGGCTCAGCGCCTGACCTGCAGGTCGTTGATCACGCTCTTCACGCCGTCGATGCTGCGGGCGATGCGCGCGGCCTGGTTGGCCTGTTCCTCGTCGCTGACCCATCCTGTCAACTGGACCATGCCTTTGCGGGTCTCGACCTTCACGTTCAGTCCCTTGACGATCGCGTCCTTCAGCAGCATCGATTTGACGCGCGCGGTGATCCAGCTGTCGTCGATGTAGTAGCCGGGCTTCGGATTGGCCTGGCTGGCGCTGGCCCTGGCCAGTTCTTCCCTGCTCAGGTAGAGGTCGCGGTTGACGTCGCCTTCATCGAAGGACTTGATCAGCCCGCCTTGCGCCTGGTATTCCTCGAGGCTGATTCTGCCGTCGCCGTCGCGGTCGTACATGCTGAAGTCGGGCGTGACAACGCCCGCCAGGACGGGGTGCGTGAGGCCGGCGAGCGTCGCCGCCAGGCAGAATTTCAGCACGGGATGCATTTGTATTGTCATGTCTCTCTCCTTGTGTGCAACGCGCCGGGTTGCCGTTGCTGTCCATCCCGACAGCGAGGATCATGCCAGATTGCAATTCGATAATAAAATCATGCTGATAGCATGGGTTTGTCGAGGGGAACGCGGACGGGCCCCCGATCGCCCCGAATATTTGTCGCTCCCAGGCGACAGTCTGGGGGTGGCATTCGCAAGCGATTGATTCATTGGGAATTACCTTGTTGCTGGAGAGCGACGGTCGGGGTCGAGCGATGTCATCCACGCTGGAGGCGACTCAGCGCCGCGTCCAGCGACTGCCGGCCAGCACCAGCCCCAGGAACACGATCAGGCCGAACAGGAACAGGGTTCTGGCGATGCGGGCGGTGGGGCCCTCGAGGCCGGCAAAGCCGAAAATGCTGGCAACGAGGGTGACGATCAGAAACGACATGGCCCATCCGAACATGGTGACCTCCAGGCAAAACGTGAGACACGACGGTGCGTGCAATCGACGTTGCAGGGAACATGCCAGGGTGGAAATGGCAGCAGAATCAGGCAGATGACGCACATGGGCCCGGATTGGCGCGGGGGCACCCGGGCAGATTGTCGTTCCGGAGCGACAGCTACGCCGTTTCGTTGCGATCCTTGAACAGCGCCGGGGTCAGGCCGTGGCGCTGCAGCAGCCGGTAGACCTCGGTGCGGTTGCGCCCGGCCAGTCGGGCCACTTCGCTGACCTGGCCGCGCGTCAGCTTCAGCAGGGTGACGAGGTAGTCGCGCTCGAAGGCGTTGCGGGCTTCAGCCAGCGGCTGGATTTCGGCCGGCTTGTCGCGCAGGGCCCGCGCCACCAGCGTGGCCGGGATCGTGGCGGTCGTGCACAGCGCGCAGCACTGCTCCAGCACGTTGTGCAGCTGGCGGATGTTGCCGGGCCAGTCGGCCGCCGACAGCATCTCCAGCGCGTCGGGCGCGAAGCCGTGGATGCGGCGACGGTATTTCTCGGTCAGCGTGACGAGAAAATGCTGCGCCAGCAGCGGGATGTCCTCGCGCCGCTCGCGCAGGGGCGGCAGCGTCAGGTTGACCACGTTGAGCCGGTAGTAGAGATCCTCGCGAAACGCGTTGGCCGCGATCGCATCCTCCAGGTTGCGATGGGTGGCCGACAGGATGCGCACGTCGACCCGCTGGGTCTGGGTGGCGCCCACCGGCCGCACCTCGCCTTCCTGCAGCACGCGCAGCAGCTTGACCTGCAGCGGCAGCGGCATGTCGCCGATCTCGTCGAGGAAGACGGTGCCGCCCTGTGCGCTGAGAAACAGGCCGGCATGGTCGCGTCCCGCGCCGGTGAAGGCGCCCTTGACGTGGCCGAACAGCTCTGATTCCAGCAGTTCGGCCGGAATGGCGCCGCAGTTGATGGCGACGAAGGGCTTGGCATGCCGCGGGCTGGCGCGGTGGATGGCGCGCGCCAGCAACTCCTTGCCGGTGCCGGATTCGCCCTGGATCAGCAGGGCGGCATCGCTTTGCGCGGCGAGCCGGGCCTCGGCCAGCATCGTGTCCATGACCGGGCTGGCGGTGACGATTTCGCTGCGCCAACTGCGGTCGTCGGCGTCGGGGCGGTTGCCGGCCAGGCGGGTGGCGCGCTTCAGCAGATCGATCAGCGTGGGGGCGTCGTAGGGCTTGGTGAGGTAGCCGAACAGGCCGCGCTGGGTGGCGGCGACGGCATCGGGAATGGTGCCGTGCGCGGTCAGCACGATCACGGGAAGAGAAGGGTCGCGGGCATGAATGGCGCTGAACAGCGCCATGCCGTCCATGCCGCCCATCTGCATGTCGGTCAGCACGGCATCCGGCCGCGCCACGGCCAGTTGCCCCAGGGCCGCCTCGCCGCTGTCGACCGCCACGACGCCGAAGCCGTTGGCTTCCAGGCGCAGCGTGATCAGCTCGCGCAGGCCCGCGTCGTCGTCCACTAGCAGGATCTGCGGCCGGCTCATGGCGACTTCAGCGGCGCGCTGCGCTGCTGCAGGGATTTTTCCAGGGACTTGATCTGCTCGAGCCGGTCCTGCAGCTCGGTGTTGCGCGCGGCGAGCTGCCGGTTGTCGAGGCGCGCCCTGATCGATCGCTTCATCAGGTCGACCAGCGCCTGCGTGCGGGCGTCGACCTCGCCGATTGCGTTCAGGGTCTTGAGGCTGCGTTCGAGCGCTTCCACGCTGTCGTCGCGCTCGAGCAGCGCAGCCAGCTGGAAGCGTCGTGCGTCATCGAGGCGGCCGCTTTCCAGTTCGGCCAGCTCGCGCCGGCGCTGGTCGCCGGACAAGGCGGAGATGCGGGCCAGATCGGCGGTCCAGGCCGCGACCGCCGGCTCGGGATGGGGGCGTGGCGCCGGGCGCTCGGGCGGCATCGTGCAGGCGCCCAGCGTGAGCAACAGGCCAGCAAGCAATCCGGATGGAACGGTCATGACGGCA
This sequence comes from Thiobacillus sp., assembly GCA_041592455.1. Lineage (GTDB taxonomy): Bacteria > Pseudomonadota > Gammaproteobacteria > Burkholderiales > Thiobacillaceae > Thiobacillus. Next base: position 6,886 of record JBFHQA010000111.1, read on the forward strand.
GGGGCCAGGTTAGACGAAAACAGGTTGACCAGGGCGGGCGGTCGACGACTTCGATGTCGCCGCCGGCATCCCGCAGGTATTCACGCACGATCGACAAACCCAGTCCACTGCCCTTGATCGCGGTGTCGGGCTGATGCGCGCCCTGGAAGAACGGCTCGAAGATGCGCTGGCGCTCCGCCTCGGGAATGGCGGTGCCCTGGTTGCCGATCCATAGTTCGATCGCATCGTGTGCCCGCGTGCTTTCCACCAGGATACGCCCCTCTTCCGGACTGAATTTGATCGCATTCGACAGCAGGTTGTCGAGAATGGTTTCCAGCCGGCTGCGGTCGATGTTCACCGCATCCGCGGCCAGCCGCGTCTCGACCTGGAGGCGGTGCGTCGACAGGGGCAGCTTGTGGCGTGCCAGCACGGTGGCCAGCGCGGCTTGCAGCGATTGCGCGGCGACGGCAGCCTGCTTGTCTTCGCGGTCGAGGCTGCCGTAGCGCAGCAGGTCCTCGATGCGGCGCTGCAGCTCGCGGCTGCTGCCGTCCATGATGTCGACGATGCTGCGCTGGCGCGGGTTGAGGTTGCCGGCGAGTTCGTCGCCGAGCAGGCCGACGCCTTCGCGCAGGGACGCGAGCGGGGTTTTCAGTTCGTGCGACACGTGGCGCAGGAAGCGGAGTTTCTGCTCTTCCAGCGCCTGCAGGCGCTGCCGCAACCAGTCGATTTCGCGCCCCAGTTCGACCATGTCCTGCGGGCCGCTGATGGCGGGCATCGGCTCCAGGTTGGCCTGTCCCAGTAGCTGGATCGAGGCCTTGAGCTGGCGGATCGGTCGGTTGATCATCCAGGAAAACACCGCCGCCAGCAGCAGGGTCAGCGGGATCAGCGCCAGCGCCAGCACGATGAGGCGCTGGCGCGTGTCCTTGACCGTCCGTTCCAGCGCCAGCTGTTCCTGCTGCACGGCGGCGTCGGCCTGGGCCAGCAGGGTGCGCGCGGTGGCGTGGAGCGCGTCGAAGGCGGGGTCGAGTTCGCGGAAGCTCGCGCTGTCGAGAAAGCGCCCGGGGGCGAGCCGGGGGTAAAGTGTCTGGCTGCGTGCGTCGAGCTGGTCGAGAGTGGCCCGTGCCGGTGGATCGGCCAGCAGGGCATCGAGCCGCTGCAGCAGCGCCTGCAGCGACTCGAAACGCATCGTCAGGGGGGCGGCGAAATCGGCTTCCTGCAGCAGATGGTACTGGCCGGCTGCTCGCTGCAACTCGCTGACCGATTCGACCACCAGGCGCACGTCGCGCGTCACGGCGAGGCTGGTGCGGGTGAATTCGCGCTGCGTGTCGACCACGCCCTGAAGGATGTGTACCGCGTTGATCAGGCCGCTGGCGAGCGGCACGGTCAGCACGCCCATGGCCACGATGACCAGGATGGTGAACGAGCGGGGGTAGTAGGGTGCGCGCAGCTTGCGCTCGGGCAACGAAGGCATGCTTTCAGCATACCCCGATTGGCGTGTGCGTTGGCGGGGCTCGCCAACGCGCACGCGAGGGATCAAAGCAGGCCGAGATAGCCCAGGATGCCCTTGGCCGCCTCACGGCCTTCGTACACGGCCGTCACCACGAGGTCGGAGCCGCGCACCATGTCGCCGCCCGCAAAGACTTTCGGGTTCGCGGTCTGAAAGGCATGCTGCTGGCCGCTGGCGATCACGCGGCCGCCCTGGTCGATGGCGATCTGGTGCTGCTCGAACCACGGCTGCGGGTTAGGACGGAAGCCGAACGCGACGATGACGCGGTCGGCCGGCACGATCTCCTCGGAACCGGGAATCACAACCGGCGTGCGGCGGCCACGGGCATCGGGCGGGCCGAGCTCAGTGGTCACGAGCTTGACGCCCTCGACCTTGCCGTTGCCGACGATCTCGACCGGCTGGCGGTTCCACAGGAACTGCACGCCTTCTTCCTTGGCATTGCCGACTTCGCGCTTGGAGCCGGGCATGTTCTTTTCGTCGCGGCGGTAGGCGCAGGTGACGCTTGCCGCGCCCTGGCGGATGCTGGTGCGGTTGCAGTCCATCGCGGTGTCGCCGCCGCCGAGCACGACGA
>JBFHQA010000112.1:0-8851 GCA_041592455.1 Thiobacillus sp.
CGCATATTCGGGCAACGCGCAAATCGATTCGAACAGCCGGCAGCCGGCCGCATCGTAGAAATACTTGGGCGGGATCGCTTTCGGATGGGCGGCCAGCCCGGCCAGCACGTCGACGCGAAGGTCGTCGTGCGAGGAAGGGAAATCGTGATAGCGGAAGGCCACTTATCCCGTGATCGACACGTTGGAGCCGGCCTCGAGCATGCCGATCTCGCTTGCCTGCATGAACCCGTGCTGGCGGAAAATGCCGAGGACGGTTTCGCGCGCCTCGGCCGTACAGCTCACCAGCAGGCCGCCGCTGGTCTGCGGGTCGGTGAGCAGGGCGCGTTGCCAGTCGGCGATGCCCGGCCCCAGGTCGGCTTCATGGCCGTAGCTCGCCCAGTTGCGCTGGCTCGCACCGGTGACGTGGCCGGCCTGGGCCAGTTCGCTCACGCCCGGCAGCAGCGGCAGGCTGTTGATGCCAATCTTCGCCGCCACTTTGGATGCACGCGTGATTTCCAGCAGGTGGCCGAGCAAGCCGAAACCGGTGATGTCGGTCATCGCATGCACGCCCGCCGTTCCAGCCAGGTCGGCGCCAGCCGTGTTGAGCTGGGTGGTGGCCGCAATCATCGCCGCATACTGGTCCGCACTCAGCAGCCCCTTCTTGAGCGCCGCGCTGTAGATGCCCACGCCCAGGGGCTTGCCGAGGATCAGGTGATCGCCTGCCCGGCCGTTGGCGTTCTGCTTGACCTTGCGAGGGTTCACCACGCCGATGCCGACGAGGCCGTAGATTGGCTCCGGCGCATCGATCGAATGACCGCCCGCAATGGGGATACCCGCCTGCTTGCACACCGATTCGCCACCGGCCAGGATCTGGCGGATGACCTCGTTGGGCAGCTTGCCGATCGGCATGCCGACGATGGCCAGCGCGAACAGCGGCCGCCCGCCCATCGCGTAGACGTCGGACAGCGCGTTGGTGGCGGCGATGCGACCGAACTCGAAGGGGTCGTCGACGATCGGCATGAAGAAGTCGGTGGTCGCCACGATCGCCTGTTCGTCGTTCAGCTTGTAGACCGCGGCATCGTCGCCGTGCTCGATGCCCACCAGCAGATCGGGGTAGGCCGCCGCCAGGTTCGATGCGAACGGCGTGTCGGCCAGGATCTCGCGCAGCACGGAAGGCGCGATCTTGCAGCCGCAGCCGCCGCCATGCGAGAACTGCGTGAGCCGGATGGGTTCGTTGACGTTGAGGTCGTTCATATTGCCTGCTTACCTGTGTTTTTGAATCGGCGACTGGAATTCAATCGAATCTGAACCATCATGTATAGCATGAACGTGCCCCATCCTGTCAGCGGCCACACCCCGCAACAGCTGATCGACCTGCTGGCGCACGCGCGCGGCAAGCTCGACGTGCTGGTCGATGGCCTGCCGGCCGAAGGCTGGCTGGGACCGCGCGCCGAACACCTGAATCCGCCGCTGTGGGAATTGGGGCATGTTGCCTGGTTCCAGGAACGCTGGTGCCTGAGGGCTCGGGAAGACGGCCACTTCGATCCCGGCCTGCTGCCCGGAACCGACGCGCTCTACGATTCATCCACCGTGCCGCACGACAGCCGCTGGAGCCTGCCCCTGCTGCCGCTCGCCGCCGCGCGCGACTATGCAGGACAGGTGAAGGCCGCCGTCGAAGACCGCTTGAAATCCGCCTTCAGCCCCGAACTCGCCTACTTTGCCGAGCTGTGCGCGTATCACGAACTCATGCACATCGAGGCCTGGTGGATGGCCTTCCAGAACCTGGGTTACGCCGTGCCGGAGCGGCCGCCATCGCCCGTCCTGGCCTCACCGCAGCAGCCTCGCCTGGCGTTCGACGCAGGCGAGGCCGTGCTGGGCAGCGGCCCCGAGCAGGGCTTCATCTTCGACAACGAAAAATGGCGGCACGCCGAACCGGTCGCGGCCTTCGACATCGACGCGCAGCCGCTATCTGAAACCGCGTTCGCTGAATTCGTCGACGCCGGCGGCTATCGGAGCGACGTCGGGTGGTCGGAAGCCGGGCTCGCCTGGCGACGATCCAGCGGAGCCGCCCATCCGCTGTACTGGAAGCGGGATCAGGGGCAGTGGCGCGTGCGGCAGTTCACCGAGTGGCGACCGCTGCAGCCGCATGCGCCCGTGCTGCATGTCAGTCGCCACGAGGCAGAGGCCTGCGCAGCCTGGATGGGTCGCCGGCTGCCGACGGCCGGCCAGTGGCTGCGCGCGACCGGACACGCGGCATTCCAGTGGGGCGCGGCCTGGGAGTGGATGCGCGAACCGTTCGCGCCGTATGCCGGCTTCGTCGCCGACCCCTATCAGGACTACTCCGAACCCTGGTTTCACACCCACGGAGAATTGCGCGGCGGCGGGCCGGTGACCGACCCCCTGCTCAAGCGCACGGGCTTTCGCAATTTCTACCTGCCGCACCGGCGCGATGCCTTCAGCGGGTTCCGCACCGTGGGCACGGGTTAAGACCTTCTAGGGCAGGAACATCGCGAGCAGATCGTTCAGGTAGCGCTGTCCCGCCAGGGTTGGCTTCAGCCGGCTGGCGTCGCGCTCCAGCAGCCCCCGCTCGCGCGCGTCTTCCAGCGCCGCCGCGCACACGGCCAGGGGCAGGCCGGTGCGCTCGGCGAACAGCGCGGCGGGCACGCCGTCGTTGAGCCGCAGGGCGTTCATCATGAACTCGAACGGCAGGTCCTCGCGCGTGAGCACGCGGCTATCGGCAATGTGCGCGCCCTGCCCGACGGCCGCCATGTATTGCTGCGGATGCTTGGTGCGCATCTGCCGCAGGATGCGGTCGTGAAAGCTGAGCTTGGAATGCGCCCCGGCGCCGATGCCGAGGTAGTCGCCGAACTGCCAGTAGTTGAGGTTGTGGCGGCTGGCGTGGTGCGGCCGCGCATAGGCCGAAGTCTCGTAATGCTGCATGCCGGCATCAAGCAGCCGCGCCTCGATCGCAGACTGCATGTCGGCCGCGTCATCCTCGTCCGGCAGATTGGGCGGCGCGGTATGGCCGAACGGCGTGTTGGGCTCGAGCGTGAGGTGGTAGGCCGACAGATGCGGCGGCCGGAACGACAGCGCAGCATCGATGTCCGCCAGCGCCTCGTCCAGCGTCTGCCCCGGCAACGCGAACATCAGGTCGAGGTTGAAGGTGTCGAAATGCGTGGCGGCGAGTTCGGCGGCGCGCCGCGCCTCGCGGTCGTCGTGGATGCGCCCGAGCGCCTTCAGGTGGCGCGGATCGAAGCTCTGGATGCCGAGCGACACCCGCGTCACGCCGGCTTCGCGAAAGCCTGCGAACCTGTCCGCCTCCACCGTTCCGGGATTGGCTTCGAGCGTGATCTCGGCACCCGGCACCAGCGGCGTCAGCGTGCGCACGCCGGTCAGGATGCGGTCGATGCCCGCCGCCGAGAACAGGCTGGGCGTGCCGCCGCCGAAGAACACCGTGTGGACTTTTCGCCCCCAGATATCCGGCAGCGCGCGCTCTAGGTCCAGCAGCAGGGCGTCGATGTAAGCGGTCTCGGGAATCCCCTGCGCCGCATGCGAATTGAAATCGCAGTACGGGCACTTCTTCACGCACCACGGCAGATGGATGTAGAGCGACAGCGGCGGCGGCACCGCGAGGCCGCTCTTCGGAAAACGGACGCGGACCTCAGCCAAGCCGGTTCAGCGCTTTCAGTTTTTCCACCAGGTCGCGCAACGCCTGGCCGCGGTGGCTGACCGCGTTCTTGGTGTCGTGATCGAGCTCGGCGCCGGTCTTGCCGAATGCCGGGACCAGGAAATACGGGTCGTAGCCGAAGCCGTTTTCGCCGCGCGGCGTATCGATGATCTCGCCGAACCAGCGGCCTTCGGCGATCACCGGCTCGGGATCGTCCGGATGGCGCACGTAGACCATCACGCAGGTGTAGTGCGCGCGGCGGTTCGCCTGTCCCTGAAGGTCGGCGACCAGTTTCTCGTTGTTGCGCTCGTCCGACTTGGGCTCGCCGGCGTAGCGTGCCGAATAGACGCCCGGCGCGCCGCCGAGCGCGTCGACGCAGATGCCGGAGTCGTCGGCCAGCGCGGGCAATCCACTGTGCTGGCTTGCATGGCGCGCCTTGGCGAGGCAGTTCTCGACGAAGGTCACGTGCGGCTCGGGGCAGTCGGGTACGTTGAATTCCGACTGCGGCACGGCCTCGATGCCGAACGGCGCAAGGATGCGCGCAATTTCGCGCAGCTTGCCGGCGTTGCCGGAAGCGATGACGAGCCGGCTCATGATGCCAGCGCCTCGCACTGCGCCGCGGTGATGCGGGCAATGCCGGCCGTGGCCAGGTCCAGCAGCGCCTCGAGCGTGGCGCGGCTGAAGGGCTCGCCCTCGGCCGTGCCCTGCACTTCGACAATGCCGCCGCTGCCGGTCATGACCACGTTCATGTCGGTGTCGCAGTCGGAGTCTTCCAGATAATCTAGATCGAGCACCGGCTGGCCCCGATACACGCCGACCGACACCGCGGCGATGCTGTCGGCAAGCGGCGATTCGGCGAGCTTGCCTTCGCGCAGCAGCCCTGCGACGGCATCGGACACCGCGACGAAGGCGCCGCAGATGCTGGCGCAGCGGGTGCCGCCGTCGGCCTGCAGCACGTCGCAATCGATGTGCAGGGTGCGCTCGCCGAGTTTCTTCAAGTCGACCACGGCACGCAGGCTGCGGCCGATCAGGCGCTGGATTTCCTGGGTGCGGCCGGACTGCTTGCCGCGCGCCGCCTCACGGTCGCTGCGGGTATGCGTTGAGCGCGGCAGCATGCCGTACTCCGCCGTCACCCAGCCCTCGCCGCTGCCCTTCTTGTGCGGCGGAATCTTGTCGAGCACGCTGGCCGTGCACAGCACGCGGGTGTCGCCCATGCTGACGAGCACCGAACCTTCGGCGTGCTTGGTGAACTGACGGGTGAACGAAAGGGTGCGCAGCGCATCGGGCGCGCGGCCGCTCGGGCGTGAGATGGCAGACATGGCAGGGGTCACTGAATGGAAAACGCGATTTTACCGCGCCGCCCCCGACACGCCCACAACAAGCCGCCCGGTCGAATCGGGCGGCGCCCCGCTATTTGGAAGAGATCTTCTGGATGGCCTGCTGGATTTCGGCGATCGCCCGTTCGATCTCGTCGTCAGACACCGCGGCAGCCCCCGGCAGGGCGCTCAAGGCGTTGATCTGGGTCGTGACGCCGCCGTCCGGCAGCGCCAGGGTGGAAATCGAATCCTTGCTCGGCATGCGCGCCTCGCCCCAGGTCATGGCGATGAGGCTCAGGTTGTCGCCGTGCTCGCCGCCGCGAAACTCGGCGTGATCCATCAGATGGCGCACCGCGTCTTCGAGCGTGTAGGCATGCAGCAACGCAGACAGCTCGTGTGCGTTGATCATGCCCCAGATGCCGTCGGTGCACAGCAGCATGGTATCGGCATCGTGCAGCGGAATCGGCGCACTGCATTCGACCTGCGGCGCCACGTAGCCGCCCAGGCAATTGGACACCTTGTTGCGCTCGGGATGGTGGCCCGCCTCTTCCTCGCTGATGATGCCGTCGCGCACCAGTTGCGCCACGGCGGTGTGATCCTCGGTGCGGGCGATCAGGCAGCCGTCGCTGAACAGGTACAAGCGCGAGTCGCCGACGTGCGCCCAGTACGCAAGGCTATCCTGGACCACGGCGGCGACGCAGGTCGTGTGCGGAATCTCGAGCAGATCCTGCTCGACGGCGTAATCGTTGATGGCAAAGTGCGCGCGCGTGGTGGTGTCGGCCAGAAACGCCATCGGATCCGCCAGGCGCGGCTTGGCCATTTTCTGGAACTGGTCGGTCAGGGTCTGCACCGCGATCTGCGCCGCGATTTCGCCATGCATGTGGCCGCCCATGCCGTCGGCCACCACCATCAGCAGGGCATCGCGGCTATACGAATAGGCCACCCTATCCTGGTTGTTCTTGCGGCCGCCCTGCCGGGAGGCCTGGTAAATGGTGAATTTCATCGGAAAGACTCTAGAACAGTTCCTTGCTCAGCGAGCGTTTGATGCTGGACAATATCGATGCGCGCTGCGGCCGCATGGCCGAGCGGTCCATCAGCACTTTCTGCAGGCTGAACACGCTTTGCGGGCGCTCCATGTAATTGAGCTTGAGGCACTGGTCGATGGTTTCCAGCAACTGGTCGGAATAAACGCCGCGCCAGTTGACGGTCGCCGGCACCAGCTTGTCGTTGAGCAGCCTGGCGTCGGCCGCCTGCGGCGGATAGCCGGCCAGGCAGGCATACAGGCTCGCGCCCACGCTGTAGACATCGGACCACGGGCCCAGGCGCTCGCGGTTGTGGTATTGCTCGGGCGCGGCAAAGCCCGGGGTGTACATCGGCTGCAGCTTGCTTTCTTCCTGCGTGAGCGTCTGCCGCGCCGCGCCGAAATCGATCAGCACCGGCGAGCCGTCCAGACGGATATACAGGTTGGACGGCTTGATATCCAGGTGCAGCAGCTTGTGGGTGTGCACTTCGCGCAGGCCGGTCAGCAACTGCGCGAACACCCGGCGGATGAAGCTCTCGCGGATCGAACCGCGATTGGCCTGGATGTGCTGCTGCAGGGTCTTGCCGCGCTCGAAGCGCATCACCATGTAGACGGTATCGTTGGCGCGGAAGAAGTTGATCACGCGCACGACGTTGGGATGGTCGATGCGCGCCAGCGCCCGGCCTTCCTCGAAGAAGCACTTCATCCCGTGGCGGAAAATATTGTTGTTCTCGGTCGAATTGGCTTGCACGATGACCGAGCCTTCCGTGCGCAGCACCAGCGCACCCGGGAGGTATTCCTTGATGGCAACCGACTGATTCTTGTCGTCGCGTGCCAGATACACCATGCTGAAGCCGCCACCGCCGATCTTGCGGACGATGGTGTATTCGTTCAGCCGGTAGCCGTTGGGCAGCGCCTGGTTGGGTTGAGTCGCCATAGTCGAACGTCTATTATCTTTGTCTCGTGAGCCGGCCGTTCCGGATTCCATGACCGGCGGCGTCACTGTCACAATACTCTCAATTGACCAATCTGTTCACACACCATCCATGACCACCAGCATGACAGGGTTCGCCGCCCAAAGCATCAGCCTCGAACATGCCAGCGTCAACATCGACCTCCGAAGCGTCAACCAGCGTTATCTCGAACTGCATTTTCGTCTGGCCGACGAGTTCCGCGCCCTCGAACCGCAGATCCGGGAACTGATCCAGCAGCGGCTCGCTCGGGGCAAGGTCGAATGCCGCATCAGCCTGATGCCGCAACCGACCGCTTCGCTGGATAACGGCTTGAACCTGGCGATTCTTGAGCGCCTCGAACGCTGGCAGGCCGACGTGCTGCAGCGGCTTCCCGGCAGCGCGCCCCTCAGCGTCAACGAAGTGCTGCGCTGGCCCGGCGCCGTGCAGTCCGCGGCCCTGTCGCAGGACACGCTGAACGAAACCGCGCTGGCCGGCGTCGCGGCCGCGCTGGACGAGCTGGTCGATAGCCGCCGGCGCGAAGGCGCCAAGCTGTCGCAGCACATCCACGACCGGCTGGCGGCTGCCGAGGCCCAGGTCGCCGGGCTGCAGCCGCTGCTGCCGTCCCTGATCGCCGCCCAGCGCGACAGGCTGGCCGAACGACTGCGCGAGGCGCTGGGCGAAGCCGGCCACGAGCGCCTGGCCCAGGAAGTCGCCCTGGCGGCCCAGAAGGCCGATATCGACGAAGAGCTCTCCCGCCTGACCACCCATTTTGCCGAGGTGCGCCGCGTGCTCGCGCAAAAGGGCGCCGTGGGCAAGCGGCTCGACTTCCTGATGCAGGAACTGCATCGCGAAGCCAACACCCTGGGCTCCAAATCCGTATCGGTGGAGACCTCGCGCGTTTCGCTCGAACTCAAGGTACTGATCGAGCAGATGCGCGAACAGGTGCAGAATATCGAATGACCACAGCAACGAGGCAAGCATGATCCCCACCCCCACCAGCGAAGGTGTCCTGTACATCGTCAGCGCGCCCTCGGGTGCCGGCAAGACCAGCCTGGTCAAGGCGCTCCTGAAATCCGATCCGGCGATCCGGCTGTCCGTCTCGTACACCACGCGCGCGCCGCGCCCGGGTGAAACGGACGGCCGCGACTACCACTTCGTCCCCCGCGATCGATTCGAAAGCATGCTGGCCGAAGGCGAATTCCTCGAACACGCCGAGGTGTACGGCAACTTCTACGGCACCTCGAAGGGCAGCATCTCGCGCGACCTGAACGCCGGGCGCGACATCCTGCTGGAAATCGACTGGCAGGGCGCCGAGCAGGTGCGGGCGCATTTCCCGAACGCGGCATCGATCTTCATTCTCCCGCCGTCGTTCAATGCGCTGCGCACTCGCCTCGCCGGACGGGGACAGGACAGCGACGAGGTCATCGAGCGGCGACTGGCCGCGGCGGCCCACGACGTCGCTCACGCCGAGGCGTTCGACTATATAATTGTCAATGATGATTTCGACCACGCCCTGCAGGACCTGGTCGCCATCACCCGCAGCATTCGACTCAAGACCGCGCGTCAGCTTCACCGCCACGCCGCGCTATTCGACGAATTCCGCCGCATCCAACCGCATAGCCTGAAGCAGGAGCACCCGTAATATGGCCCGTATCACCGTTGACGATTGTCTCGACATGTTCCCCAACCGGTTCGAGCTGACGCTCGCCGTCACCTACCGCGCCCGCCAGCTGGCGCAAGGTTCGCAGCCCATGGTCGAGTCCAAGGACAAGTTCATCGTAACCGCGCTCAGAGAGATTGCCGCGGGCAAGGTCGGCCGTGAAATCCTCAACCGGGGCCGCGCCTGATTCCTCTGCAGTTCATGAGCCTGCTCGCCCAGGCGGCGCGCAGGCGATGACGCACGAGTTCGATTCGC
>JBFHQA010000113.1:0-8748 GCA_041592455.1 Thiobacillus sp.
CTTGCGCTTGCCGTGGATGGCGCGGGTGATCTGCGCCAGCGTGTGGGGGCCGGGCAACCGCACCGGCAGCGGCAGCGACGCGGTCGGCAGACCGTAGACCAGTTCGGCGCCGTAGGGGCCGTCGGCCACCGCCAGGTTCGCGGCGATCACCGGCAGCGCCGCCGCAGGCGTGATATCCGCAAACGCCGCCCGGAACCCCTCGCTCGGCACGAACCCGAACACGCCGTGGTGGTAGAGCAGATTGCCGGGCACCAGGTCGCCGTACAGCTTCAGGTCCTTGGTGGCCGCCGGGTCCGACAGCCCGAACGCCCGCGCGACGTCGCTGCGCGTCACCACCCCGGTGTACCAGGCCATCAGCTCGATGTACTGCAGGCGCTGGCGCGTGGCCCACTTCACGTCCAGCCGCATTTTTTCTTGTCTTTTCATCCCTGCTCCAGCCAGGACATTCTCCAGAAACGATTATAGGGCGGCAGCGACCGAATACAATTCACGATGTCATACTTAATACGTAGGTGATATTTTTTATTGACATGAATGAATATATGCCCTACATTGCGTCCATGGCGAGGCGTGCTGCCCGCCCTTACCCACACCCAAACAGGAGAGAGACAGCATGGCATCCCCCACCGTATTGGCAGAAGACAAATCCAAGGCACTCGCCGCCGCCCTCGGCCAGATCGAGAAGCAGTTCGGCAAGGGCTCGGTCATGCGCCTGGGCGACCAGGACGTCGCACGCGACATCCAGGCCGTGTCCACCGGCTCGCTGGGACTCGACATCGCGCTCGGCATCGGCGGCCTGCCGCGCGGCCGCGTGATCGAGATCTACGGCCCGGAATCGTCCGGCAAGACCACGCTCACCCTGCAGGTCATCGCCGAAATGCAGAAAACCGGCGGCACCGCCGCGTTCATCGACGCCGAGCACGCGCTCGACCCGGCCTACGCCCGCAAGCTCGGCGTCGACGTCGACAACCTGCTGGTGTCGCAGCCCGACACCGGCGAGCAGGCGCTCGAAATCGCCGACATGCTGGTGCGCTCCGGCTCGGTCGACGTGGTCGTGGTCGACTCGGTCGCCGCGCTGACCCCCAAGGCCGAAATCGAAGGTGAAATGGGCGACTCGCACATGGGCCTGCAGGCTCGCCTGATGTCGCAAGCCCTGCGCAAGCTCACCGCCAACATCAAGCGCACCAACACGCTGGTCATCTTCATCAACCAGATCCGCATGAAGATCGGCGTCATGTTCGGCAACCCCGAAACGACCACCGGCGGCAACGCGCTCAAGTTCTACGCCAGCGTGCGCCTCGACATCCGCCGCGTCGGCGCGATCAAGAAGGGCGACGAGATCATCGGCAACGAAACCAAGGTCAAGGTCGTCAAGAACAAGGTCTCCCCGCCGTTCAAGGAAGCCTACTTCGACATCCTCTACGGCCAGGGCATCTCGCGCGAAGGCGAGATCATCGAGCTCGGCGTCGCCCACAAGCTCGTCGACAAGTCCGGCGCCTGGTACGCCTACAACGGCGACAAGATCGGCCAGGGCAAGGACAACGCGCGCGAATACCTGAAAGAGCATCCCGAAGTCGCGCAGGAAATCGAAGCCAAGGTCCGCGCCGCCGTCGGCGTCAGCGCACCGCTCGAAACCGAGGACGAGGACGAGCTTGAAGCCTGAGGCCACGGATGCGCGCAGCCGCGCGCTGGCCCTGCTGGCGCGGCGCGAGCACACGCGCGTCGAACTCGCCCGCAAGCTCGAGGCCGCCGGCTTCGAGCGGGACGCGCTTCAGTCACTGCTGGATGAATTCGAGGCGAAGAACTGGCTCTCCGACCGCCGCTTCGCCGAAAGCTGGGTCGCCGACCACCGCGCCAAATCCGGCAGCGTCAAACTCGCCTACGAGTTGCGCCAGCACGGCGTGCCCGACTCGGTGATCGAATCAGTGCTGGACGGAGAACAGGACGGCGAACTCGAACGCGCGCGCGCCGTATGGCAGAAGAAATTCGGCAGGCCGCCGGCCGATGCGGCGGAGAAGGCGAAGCAGATGCGGTTTCTGCAAAGCCGTGGCTTTGCATCGGCGATTGTCCGGCGCACCCTTTCGGGTCAGGCCGACACGGATCACTAGGGTCCGCCCCGGCCGCACGGGACAACAGGAGCAAACCGGCCAGTCCTAGGGTATGGGCCCGACCATCCAGTATCGCGGCGGAACGGAATTGTTTCCGGCATCGAGATACGCCTTGGTTGCCTCAACGCGGTACAGCACTTCGGGAAAGATGCCGCGCAACAGCAGCAGGAGCGCCAATAGCAACACAAACACGATCCCCAGTTGAATCCCGCGTGAAACACCGCCATCCGGGCCTGAAGCAATAGCCTGCCGCGAGTACCGTCCAATCGCCCACCCGAGAATCCACGCCAGCCAGAGTTGCGTATACGGCATCACAATCACGCCATCTACCATGGCCTGTGCGCCCGCCGCCATCAAGCCGGCAGCCAGGCAGACCAGCAAAGGATCCGGCGCCGGTGCGGCTCTCAGCCGCACCAACATGCGATACATGCCGTAAACCACAGGCAGCAGCAGCGCCAGCATCGCAGGCCCCCCCCACTCTGCGCCCAACTGCAGGATCGCGTTATGAGGATGCGCGCCATATGCCGGAAAAGCCGCCAGATGCATCGGCCCAATGCCAAGCAAGGGCGAAGCCTGGATATGAGCCCAAGCCATGGACCACAATTCGGCGCGCCCACTCAGGTTCGCCATGCTGGACACGCGTGTTTCAACCGCCGCATTGCCTGCCAGCAAACCCGGCAACCAGTCGAACAAGACTGCAAACAGCACGCCGCCCACCGCAAGCGCAAGCGCTTGAACCTTCAGCCAGCCCACACACGCGCGCCAGGACAATGCGGCCAGGACAATCGCCGCCAATGCCACCGCAAGCCAGGTGCCACGGGTACCCGAAGCAATGGCAAGCATCCACCACACCGAAAGAAGCGCGAGCAGCCCCCATCGCTCGACACGTGTCCGCTCGGGCATGAGCAATGGATAAGCCAGCAGGGGAATCGCCATGCTGGCGACCTGGCCGAATACGCGACGATTGGAAAACACGCTGGTGAAGAGCGCAACCGAATCGATCCGCATGCCTTCCAGAATCGCAGCCAGATACCCCATCAAGACCCTGACGGCAATCACAACCGAGACCGCCACCACGATCCGAACCGCCCAGACATCAAAGCGCTCGCCACCACGTCGCGCCTGGCCAGCCAGGATAAATGCGAACGCAAGCAACAGGAGGAGGGTCGCCCATTCCAGGCCGGCAAAACGGGGAAACGCGGACAGCAGGGCCGACACGCCGCCAAGCGCAAAGCCTATCCCGAGCGCCCATCGAACCAGGCCGGGCACACACGCCAGACCGGCGAGCAGGCTATCGCGCCAGATCGTCGCCCCGCCCACCACGACGATCGCCAAGAGGATGGCCTGCTCGATGCGCTGGCGGTCGTGCCACACCATCGCATTCGACACCGCGCCCTCCTGCCAGGTCAGGCTTGGCAAAAACTCGAACGCCGGCCCAGCAATGAGCGCCAGCGCCGTCAGCAGCAGGAGGCCATACAGGCGTTTGCCCTCAGCGCCTGTATGGCTCATTCTGCACATCCATCACAACCGCATGAGGCCTCTCGCCAATTCAACAACGCATCCATCGGCCGCCTAGCTCAGTGTACAGTTTCCATCGGTCATCGTGCAGACGATGGTACTCCCCCCCGGCGGCTGGGGCTGCCCGGTGAGATTCGTATTGAAATCGACCGCCTGCGTCAGCGACAGGCACGCCTTGAGCGCAGGCGCGGGAATGGCGAGTCCTGTGTTGTGCATAGTAACCAGCGCGGCATTGGCATAATTCTTGGCCTCGAGCAGGCAGGCGCTGTCGGCAGACTTCACCCGGTAGTTGTTATACGCAGGCAATGCAATTGCCGCCAGGATGCCAATGATCGCCACGACGATCATCAGTTCGATCAGGGTAAATCCTCGCTGAGCTGCCATATTCCTATCTCCCACAGACCTGCTCCAGATAGCTCGCCAACGGGTTGGGATGCGCATGGGTTCACAACGCCCCGAACTCGCTTCACCCGCCCCGCTCGACGCGAAGCACGCCACCTTTAAAAAGTGCGCATCCAGATTTCGTCGCGATCCCGAAACAGGAATCGCATCGTGGCCTGCGCACCGGCGAAAAAAAAGACCGCCGAAGCAGTCTCTTGCCCGGATCGACTGAGTGGAACATCAGCCACCCAGCGATCCGGCCAATTCAGACCAAGGTCCGATCAGCTGAGGCCGCAGTTACCATTGGTCATGTCGCACACCGAGGTCTTGACGCCGGGGGCCACCGGGCTGCCCGTAATGGTACCGGTAGCCGTTGCCGGTTGGACAATACCGGTACAGGCCTTGTTGGCAGGGGTCGGAACCGTGTCGCCGGACATGATCGCGGCCAGGGCGGCTTTAGAATAGGACGAAGCTTCGCCCAAGCATGCCTTTTCGGCGGAGGTGATACGGTAGTTGTTGTAAGCCGGCAGCGCGATCGCGGCCAGGATACCGATGATCGCCACGACGATCATGAGTTCGATCAGGGTAAAACCTTGTTGTACTTTACGCATTTCAGAATCTCCTATGGTTGGGCAAGATGAACACGTGCTGCCGTGTCTGGCACATTAACGTGCAGGGGGTGTGCCAACTTTAGGCCCGGAATGGTTTTTTTTGACCAGATCGAGCTGCAAGGCGCGCCAACGCTGGGTTTCCGGGAATGTAAAAACCCGGTTAACGACCTGACCGGTGGGGATTCGAGCCTGTGGTCGTACTTCGAGCTTGCCCGTATGGGGCACGGACTGACAATTTCCGTCACCCTGCTCCAGCAGGCCGGCATGAAAAAAGCCACGGCGAACCGTGGCTTTTTGGATTTGGTGGGTCGGGCGAGATTCGAACTCGCGACCAACGGATTAAAAGTCCGCTGCTCTACCGGCTGAGCTACCGACCCCGGGGATGTCACCAGAAGTCACATCCGCGAAAGCGCGAAATTATAGCCCAATATTGCGGGACGGGTAAAGCCTTGTGCGGGTTTTTTGCGGGAGAGAATGCCTATCCCGATGGGCGTGCGCCTGATTCGCAGATTGCTGCAAGAGGCGCCCGTCACGGCGACACTCCGGGAACAATAAAAAAGGCGAGGAAGTCCTCGCCTTTTCAGGGTTCATCAGGTGTCCGCGCTAACGGTTCAATACACGGTCACTTTTTTTTTGTTGTCCACCCGGCTCGTTGAAGACTTCCGGATGCTGGCCTTTTGCACGACGGGGGCGCTGCTCACGGGCGGATTGAGACGGTCGTATTCCTCGGTAAAGGCCACGATCTTCATCTTGCTGATGATGCCCGGCACGAACATGACGATTTCGCCGTTCGGCGCATACAGGTAGGAGGTCGGGTAGAAATCGACCGGGCCGACCTGCAGGGCGGGACTGTTGGGATCGCGCCGGTTGCCGCCGATCACCTGCGGGAAGCGCAGGTTGAACCGCTGCATGGTCTGGTGGACCGAGCCTTCGTCGATGCCGTAGTCCATGGCCACGCCGATCACGACGAAGTCGGGTCGCGCGTCGAGGTCATTGAGGTCGGGGAACTCCATCTTGCAGCGCGGGCACCACGGCGCCCAGAAATTGACCAGAACCCATTTGCCCTGGTAATCGGACAGGCGGATGGTCTTTCCGTGAGTGTCGGTGAACTTGAAGTCAGGCGCCTTGGCGGCATGCGCTTGCGATGCCAGGCCTGCAATGAGTGCGAAGCAGAAGGTGCTGAACCACTTTTTCAAAATCAATCCTTTCTGCCGTGTGACGGTATGAGTCCACCGTAACAACCCAACCTTGAGGGGTCAAGGTTCTTTTGAACCATGCCCCACATTTTTACAACTGTTAAGCCTCGCGCATCAGCATGTAGTACTGGATCTTCATGGTGATCGCTGCGCCGGCAATGATCGCCGCCAGCACGACGAACGACGACACGGCCAGAGTCGACACGCCCGTCACGCCTTGGCCGATGGTGCACCCCATCGCCGTGACGCCGCCAAAGCCCATCAGGATGGCGCCGATGATGTGGCGGAACATGTCCTGCGGGGAATTGAACGACTCCCAGCGGAAGGTCTTGTGCGTGATGCCATACGCAAACGCCCCCAGTACCACGCCAAACACGCTCGCAATGCCGAAGGTGACGATCGTCGCGCTGTCGGTCCAGTACGCCCACAGGTTCATGGTGTAGCCCAGCGGTGCCACGAACGTCATCGATTCAGCCAGATGGGAGTTGGTGCCCAGATAGACATCTTCCAGGGTGTCGGGGTCCATGCCGAAACCGAAACGCCCGGTCACGTACCAGCCGGCCACCACGATCAGACCGACCACGATACCTGCCAGAATATTATCGGTGCTGCTGCGGAATTCTTTACTGGCAAAGGCGAAAATCGCCAGCGCGGCAGCGACGACCGAGCCCACGATCAGGGTGCCGGTCGGCGTGGCCATGTCGAGCAGGCGCGGAATCGTCTGCACGCCGTCGAGGTAGATCGTGACCGCATCGGCCTGCAGCACGCTGACGCGGAACGCGCCGAAGATGCCGGACAGGGTGACCAGCGCCGCATAGCCCAGGAACAGGAACACGACGACGGACTTGATGTTGCCGCCGCCCAGGCGCACCAGGGTGCGCTGGCCGCAGCCGCCAGCCAGCGTCATGCCCACGCCGAAGGTGAGGCCGCCGACCAGGGCCGCCAGCCAGTAGAAGTTGCTGCCGGTGTAGATGGACTTGGTCACGTCGATGGTGCCGGTGTAGACCAGCAGGCTGGTGCCGAAGATGGCGACGGCAATGGCGAGCATCCAGGCGCGCATGCGGTCCCAATGGTTCATGTTGACGATGTCGGACACCGCACCCATGGTGCAGAAATGCGTTTTGTTGCCCACCCAGCCAAAGATGAAGGCGAGCACGAAACCCAGCCAGGCCACGACCTTGATTTTCAGGTATGCGTCCTCTGCATCCATTCCGAATGCAGTCAATGCCTGACTGATTAAATCCAATCCTTCCATTTGATGCGTCTCCAGTATCTGTTATTGATCAAAGCAACATAGCTGCCCCGGGGATTATTTCACAGTGGAGACTGAGCATCCCATAGGAAAAAACTACATCTGGGATTGCTTATATAGCGTGATGTCGGCCACGCCGGCCTGTTCGAAGCCCTGTCGGCGCAGCCGGCAGGCATCGCACACTCCGCACGCGTGCCCCTGGTCGTCGGCCTGGTAGCAGCTGACGGTTTGCGAATAATCCACCCCCAGTTCGATACCGCGACGAATGATCTGCGCCTTCGACAGGTGCTGCAACGGCGCGTGGATGCTGAGCTTCGCGCCCTCGACCCCGGCGCGCGTGGCGAGGTTGGCCATGCGCTCGAAGGCCTCGATGAACTCGGGGCGGCAATCGGGATAACCCGAGTAGTCGACCGCGTTGACGCCGATGAAGATGTCGCGCGCGTCGAGCACCTCGGCCCAGGCAAGCGCCAGGGCCAGCATGACGGTGTTGCGGGCAGGCACATAGGTCACCGGGATGCCCTGGGTCTCGGTTTCGGGTACGGCGATGGCGTCGTCGGTCAGTGCCGATCCGCCGAAATCGCCCAGGCCCAGGCGGATGACGCGATGCTCGACCGCGCCAAGCGCTTTCGCCAGCCTGGCGGCGGCGGCAAGCTCGGCGTTGTGGCGCTGGCCGTAGTCGAGGCTCAGCGCGTGGCAGGCGTAGCCGGCCTCGCGCGCGATCGCCAGAACGGTGGCGGAATCCAGGCCGCCGGACAGTAGGATGACGGCCGGCTTCATTTGCCCGGGGTGTTGCCCCACAACACCTTGTGCAATTGCACCTGCAGGCGCACCGGCAGGCGGTCGGCCAGGATCCATTCGGCCAGTTGGGCGGGCGCCAGTTCGCCCTGCACCGGCGAAAACAGCAGCGGGGACACCCGCTCCAGATGCTGCGCCCGGATCACCTCGCGCGCCCATTCGTAGTCGGCCCGGTTGGCGAGCACGAACTTTATTTCATCATGCGGCGTGAGGTGGGCGATGTTTTCCCAGCGATTGCGCGCCTCTTCGCCCGAATCCGGCGGCTTGATGTCGACGATGCGCGAGACGCGCGGATCCACCTTGCTGACGTCCAGCGCCCCGCTGGTTTCCAGCGACACCGAGTAGCCGGCATCGCACAGGGCCGTGAGCAGGGGCATGCAGTTTTTCTGCGCCAATGGCTCGCCGCCGGTAACGCAGACCGTAGGCACGCCAAAATCGGCCACGCGCGCGAGCAGCGCCGTCAGCGTGACGGTCTCGCCCCCCTGGAAGCTGTAGGGCGTGTCGCACCAGCGGCAACGCAAGGGACAACCCGACAGCCGCACGAAAACGGTCGGCAAGCCGGTGCGGCTGGTCTCGCCCTGCAGCGAGAAGAACACTTCGGTCAGCTTGAGGGTGGGTGCAGTCGACCTGGCGGCCGGGCTGTCGGGGACCGCCCCGGGCGGGGCGAGCGTTGCGGATTCGGACATGATGCTTATTTCAGGGCGGCGAGCCGACGGGCGGCGAGATTGGCGGCATTGGTGCCGGCGTGCTTGGCCACCAGTTCCTCCAGCGTTTTGCGGGCGCCGGGAATATCGTCCAGGCCGATCTGGTTGCTGGCGATGTTCAGCATCGAATCAGGCACCTTGGCGCTGCTGGGGTAGGCCGCCACCAGCTTCTGCTGGTGGGCC
>JBFHQA010000114.1:0-8584 GCA_041592455.1 Thiobacillus sp.
CGACGCCGGCCTCGGCCAGCGCGCGGATCACGCCGATATGCGCCCAGCCGCGCGCCGAGCCGCCGCCGAGGGCCAGCCCGATCAGGGGACGTTCCGTGTTTTCAGCATTCATACGGCTAGGGTACTCGTGCCTGGCGTGTCGAGATACGGCGTTGGAGGTACAGCAGGCAAAAAAACGGCCCCATAGGGGCCGATTCCGGGCGCGTCAGCCCTTACTTCGGGATCTGCGTAGCATAGCGCCGCTTGTTTTCTTCCATCAGCAGGTTGGCCGCGAAATACTCCTTGGTGCTGGTGGGCAGGGTGTCGGTCGCGCCGGCCGCGCTGCCCGAGATGGCTTCCAGCGCGCGCAGGCCCTCGGGGTTCTTGCCGATGCCGACCAGAACGGCGGACAGCTTTTTCTTTTCCTTGTCGCTCAGCTGCGCGTCGATGCTGATCGCAAAGCCCGGCACCTTGACCGATTCGCCCACGACGCGGAATTTGCCGGGCGACTCCTCGTTCATGGTCTTCCACGGTCCGGGTCCGATGCACATGGCGTCCAGTCCGTTTTCCGACAGCTGGCGCGCCATCACGTCCATGAACTTGCCTTCGTACACCGAGCCGAAATCCTTGTCGGCGCGCAGGTTGGCCTTGTTGAGTGCGTGCATGCACAGCGGGCCGGCGGCCGTATCGCGGGAGGCGAGGCCGAGGCGGGTGCCCTTGAGGTCGGCAATGGTCTTGTAGGGGCTGCTGGCCAGCACGATGAACAGGCTGAAGATCGGCTTGTTCCACTTGGCGACCGGCTCGAAGCCTTCCTCGATGGCGCCCGCGGTGACGTGTGGCGGTCCGAGGAAGATCGAATAGCGGCTGTTGCCCAGGTGGCGCTCCATGTTGCCGAAGCTCTGGCTGATTTCGGGCTTGATGGTGTCGCCGGTCGCCTTGGCGATGTAGTCGACCAGCGGCTTGTACATGGCCTTGAGTTCGGTCTGGTTGTCCTTGCTGGCCGAGCCGGCAAAGATGCCCATGCGGTATTCGGCGGCTTGCGTGAGTGCAGGCAGGCAGAGGGCCGCGCCCAGCAGCAGCGTGATGGCCCTGTTTGAATGACGGTTCATGTCGGTTTCCTTCTTCTGGTTGTTGGGGGCCGCACAGGCGGCCACGGGGTCCGACAGTCAAAGGCCAGCGTGTCGGCTCGAAGCAGCTAACGGAGCAGGCGGGTGAAACTTGAGGCGATTGAGTAGTACTTTTGTGTTGCGAATCAGACGGTTACGTCCCTTGTGGGCGGCCGCTAGTCCGCTTCGCGCTCGAGGCTGCAGCAACCCGTCTGTGCGGCATCGGCGGGTGGAGCCAGGATGGCGCCCGTGACCGGATTGGGGCGAAACACGGTGCAGCCCTTGAGGCCCAGCGCGTGAGCCTGGCGGTAGAGCGATTCGAATCGCTCGAAGGGACAGTCTTCGGCGACGTTGATGGTTTTCGAGATCGCGTTGTCGACGAAAGGCTGCAGCGCAGCCTGCATCTGCAGATGGGCGAGCGGGTCGATCTCGTGCGCGGCGGCGAAGGCGGGCGGCAAGCCCTCGCGGCCCCGCTGGCGCCAGCATTGCACGGCATGATCGACCACGCGGTGGAGGCGGTATCGACCGTCGCTGCCGAGGATGCGGCGCTCGGTCTCGGCTTCGAAAATCGGCTCGATGCCGCTGGAGCAGTTGTTGGCCAGCAGGCTGATCGTGCCCGCCGGGGCGATCGCCAGAAGATGACTGTTGCGCAGGCCGTCGAGCTCGATGCTCTGGCGGATGTCGTCGGGCAGGCGCGAGGCGAAGCCGCTCGCGAGGAAGGCTGTGCGGTCGAGCCCGGGAAAGCTGCCTTTTTCGCGGGCCAGGTCGATTGAGGCGCGATAAGCCGCGTCGCGCAAGGTGCGCATGGCCTCAGCCGCCAGCGCGCGCGCGGCGTCGCTGTCGTAGCGCAGGCCGAGCATCACCAGCGCGTCCGCCAGCCCGGTGACGCCAAGGCCGATGCGCCGGGTGTAGCGGGCCTGCGCCGCCTGCTCGGGCAGGGGATAGTGCGACACCTCGATGACGTCGTCGAGGAAGCGCACGGCGACCCGCGCGGCGTCGGCCAGGGCGTCGAGGTCGAGGCGGGCATCGGCGGCAAACGGTGCGGCGACGAAAGTAGTCAGGTTCAACGAGCCGAGGTCGCAGGCGCCGTAGGGCGGCAGCGGGATCTCGCCGCAGGGATTGGTCGAGGTCAGCCGCTCGCGGTCGTGCAGCGTGTTGTCGCGGTTGATGCTGTCGACGAACAGTACGCCGGGCTCGGCGGTGTCCCAGGCGGCGCGCAGGATGCGCTGCCACAGGTCGCGCGCCTTCACGGTGCGCATCGTCGCGGGATCGCCGACTGCATCGGGAAACACCAGCGGCCAGTCGGCGTCGCTGTCCACGGCCTGCATGAAGGCATCGCTGACCTGCACCGACAGGTTGAAGTGCCGCAATGCGGCGGGGTCGCGCTTGGCGTCGACGAAGGCCTCGATGTCGGGGTGGTCGCAGCGCAAGGTCGCCATCATCGCGCCGCGGCGCGCGCCGGTCGACAGCATGGTCGCGCACATCGCGTCCCAGATATGCATGAACGACACCGGCCCGGACGCGATGGTGCCGGTCGCTTCGGCCACCATGCCGGCCGGGCGCAGGGTCGAAAAGTCGTAGCCCACGCCGCCGCCCTGCTGCATCGTCAGCGCACCTTCCTTCAAAGCCTCGAAGATGTGCTCGAGGTCGTCGGCGATCTCGCCCATCACAAAGCAGTTGAACAGCGTGACCCGATGGCCGGCGCCGGCACCGGCGAGGATGCGCCCGCCCGGCAGGAAGCGGAACCCGTCCAGCAGGTCGAGAAATGCCCGGGCCTGGTGCGCGGGGTCGTGATGTTCTGCGGCGGCGACGGCATAGGCCACCCGCTGCCAGCTGGCCCGGATGTCGGTTTCGCCGGCGGTACGGTAGCGGGTCTCCCAGATGTGGCGGGAGATCTCCATGCTGAAGGGGTCGGGTGGCGTCATGCTGCGCCGTTCCGTTCGCTGTTTTGAGGCATCATCTGCTTTATAGCCGTTTCCCGACCTGCGACCATGAATTCGTCCCACCCCTATTCCGCGCTGACGCCCGATTGCGCGCTCGATGCGCTCGACAGCACCGGCCTGCGCTCGGACGGCCGCCTGCTCGCGTTGAACAGCTACGAAAACCGGGTGTACCAGATGGGCGTCGAGGACGCCCCACCGGTGGTGGCCAAGTTCTACCGGCCCGAGCGCTGGAGCGATGACGCCATCCTGGAGGAACACGCGTTCGCGATGGAACTGGCCGAACGCGAAATCCCGGTGGTGGCGCCCACGGCTTTGCACGGCGCCACGCTGCATCGTCATGCCGGTTTTCGCTTCGCCGTCTATCCTAAGCAGGGCGGGCGCATGCCGGAATTTGATCGGGCCGATACGCTGCAGTGGATGGGGCGCTTTCTTGGCCGCATTCATGCCGTGGGAGGACTGGCCGGTTTTGCCCATCGCCCAACGCTCGACCTGCAGTCGTTCGGATACGAATCGAGGGATTTCCTGCGCGCCGGCGACTGGTTGCCGCCCGACCTCGCCCCGGCGTGGAACAGCGTGATCGATCACGCGCTGGAGCAGGTGGCGCACTGCTACGAGCGAGCAGGCGCGGTGCGCATGATCCGGCTGCACGGCGACTGCCATGCCGGCAACGTGCTGTGGACCGACGACGGCCCCCACTTTGTCGACTTCGACGACAGCCGCATGGGGCCGGCCGTACAGGACCTGTGGATGCTGCTGTCGGGCGAACGCGACGAGCAGCAGGCGCAGTTGAACGAGATTCTCACCGGCTACGAGGACTTTGCCGAATTCGATCCGCGCGAACTGCATCTGGTCGAGGCGCTGCGCACCCTGCGCTTGATCCATTACGCGGCCTGGCTGGCGCGGCGCTGGGACGATCCGGCCTTCCCGGCTGCGTTTCCGTGGTTCAATACGCAGCAGTACTGGCAGGCGCGGATACTCGAGTTGCGCGAGCAGATTGCCTTGATGGACGAAGCGCCGCTGTTGGCATGATCCCGTGCCGCCAGCCCGGAAAAACAGCAACAGGAACCGATCAACATGTGTGGCATAGCAGGCGAATTTCGATTTGATGGCACCGTGCCGGACGCGGAGGCGATGGCGCGCATGCTGGCCCGGCTGGCGCAACGCGGCCCCGATGCGGAGGGCCAGCACGCCGACGGGCCGGTGCGGCTCGGCCATCGCCGCCTGGCGATCATCGACCTGTCGGAGCGCTCGCGCCAGCCGATGCTCGATGCCGCCAGCGGCACCGCGCTGGTGTTCAACGGCACGATCTACAACTACCCCGAACTGCGCGCCGAGCTGATCGAGCGCGGCCACGTCTTTCATTCCGACGGCGACACCGAGGTCATCCTGCGGGCCTATGCCGAATGGGGCGAAGCGTGCGTCGAGCGCCTGCACGGCATGTTCGCGTTTGCGATCTGGAATCGCGAGACGCTGTTCCTGGCGCGCGACCGGCTCGGCATCAAGCCGCTGTACTACAGCGAGAACCAGGGGCGCTTCCGCTTTGCCTCGACCCCGCAGGCCCTGCTGGCCGCGGGTGAGGTCGATACCGGCATCGACCCTGTCGCATTGCATCATCTGTTCACGCTGCACGCCGTGGTGCCCGCGCCGCGCACGATTTACAACGGCATCCGCAAGCTGGCCCCCGGCACCACGCTGACGATCAACCGGCGCGGCGAATTGAGACACACGCGCTACTGGTCGCTGAAGGCGCAACGCCCGGCCCGCGCCCGCAGCGAGGACGAATGGACCGAGGCGATCCACGAAAGCCTGCGCCAGGCCGTTAAAAAGCGCATCGAGATCGCCGACGTCAAGGTGGGCGTGCTGCTCTCCGGCGGCCTCGACTCGAGCCTGCTGGTGGCCCTGCTTGCCGAGCAGGGCGTGCCCGACCTGATGACCTTCTCGGTCGGCTTCGAGGACCAGCCGGAAGAGCGCGGCAACGAGTTCGAGTATTCCGATCCGGTAGCGGCGATGTACGGCACGCGCCATCACAAATATCTGATTCCCAATTCGGAAGTGCTGCGCCGCCTGCCCGAGGCGGTCGACGCGATGAGCGAGCCGATGTTCGCGCAGGATGCGGTGGCGTTCTACCTGCTGTCCGAGCAGGTCAGCCAGACCGTCAAGGTGGTGCAGAGCGGCCAGGGGGCGGACGAGGTGTTCGGCGGCTACTTCTGGTATCCGCGCATGGCGGCGGAAACCGCCGGCACGCCGCTCGAGCGATTCCGCCGCCACTACTTCGACCGCGATCACGACGAATTCCTCGAAATGACCATGCCGCCCTATCACGGTCTGGACTACACCGCTGAAACCATTGCGGCGCATCTGGCGGAACCTTTCGCCGATGATTTCATCGATCAGGTATTGCGCATGGATACGACCATGCTGATCACCGACGACCCGGTCAAGCGGGTCGACAACATGACCATGGCCTGGGGGCTGGAAGCGCGCGTGCCCTTCCTCGACCATCAGCTGGTCGAGCTTGCCGCCTCGATGCCGCCGGAATTGAAACTGGCTTCGGAAGGCAAGCACGTGCTGAAGACCATTGCGCGCGGGCTGGTTCCGGATGCGGTGATCGACCGCAAGAAAGGCTACTTCCCGATGCCGGCGCTCAAGTTCGTCCGAGGAGAGTTTTTGAGTTTCATGCAGGACATCCTGAATTCGCAGGCCTGCCGCGAGCGCGGCCTGTATCACCGTGCCTATGTGAACAGGCTGCTGGATGCGCCGGAACAGCACCATACCCGCATCCAGGGCAGCAAGCTGTGGCATCTGGCCCTATTGGAGTACTGGTTACAAAAGAATGCGTAAATTGCTTTTGCTCGTTGCTGCGCTGGCAACGTTTTCCGCTCACGCGCAGAGCAGCTTCGACAGCTGGCTCGCCGATTTTCGACGTGACGCCGAGGCGCAGGGCATCTCGACGGCCACGCTCGATTCGGCGCTGACCGGCATCGTGCCCATCGAACGCGTCGTCGACCTCGACCGTCGCCAGCCCGAATTCATGCAGACCTTTTCCGACTACATCGCGCGTCGGGTTACCCCGGGCCGCCTTGAGCGAGGGCGTGCGCTGCTTCAGGAGCACGCGGCCCTGCTGGATGCGGTCGAACTGAAGCACGGCATTCCGAAAACGGTGCTGGTGTCGTTCTGGGGGCTGGAAACCAATTTCGGCAGCCACCTCGGCAGCCTCAAGATTCCGGCCAGCCTCGCCACGCTGGCTTTCGACGGACGCCGCAGCGGCTTCTTCCGCAACCAGCTGCTCGACGCGCTGCGCATCATCGATGCCGGCCACGTCCATGCGATCGACATGGTGGGCTCATGGGCCGGCGCGATGGGCCACATGCAGTTCATGCCGTCGACCTTCCTCGCCTACGCCGTAGACGGCGACGGCGACGGGCGCATCGACCTGTGGAAATCGGTGCCGGACGCGATGTATTCCGCCGGCAACTATCTGCGGCGCGCGGGCTGGCGTCCCGGCGAACCGGTCGCGCACGAGGTGCGCGTGCCGGAAGGATTCGATTGGCGGCTCGCCCGTGCGACGCACCGGCTGCCGGTAGCCGAGTGGGCCGCCCTGGGCGTTCGGCAGGCCGACGGCTCGGCCCTGCCTGCGGTGAACGGGGAGGCCGCCATCCTGCTGCCCCAGGGCTGGCAGGGGCCGGCCTTCATGACCTACGACAACTTCAACGTCGTCATGCGCTGGAACCGTTCCACCAGCTATGCGCTGTCGGTTGCGCAGCTCGCTCACCAGCTGGGCGGCGGTGCGGCCCTGTCGTCCCTGCCGGGCGAGGCGGGTGCGGTCAGCATCGCCCAGCTGACTGCGCTGCAGCAGGCGCTCAACGACCTCGGGTTCGACGCGGGCACGCCCGATGGCCTGCTCGGGCCGCGCACGCAAAATGCCATCCGCCAGTACCAGTTCATGCACCAGCTGCCGGTGGACGGGTACCCGGCGCCGAGCCTGATCGTGCATGTCGAGCAGACCCAGGCCGCCGCCGTTGCAGCCGGTAAGCTACCTGCTCCGACGTTTTCCGGGCCCTGAGATCCGGGTGCGGAGCGTGTGGTATGTTTCAGGCATGAACGAGAGGAGACGGGTGTGAGCGAAGCGCGCAACGTGCTGGGCGGTCCGTTGCAGGTGTGCAGCGTGTCGCCCCTGACCGGGTTCGTCCGGGACGGCTTTTGCCAGACCGGACCGCAGGACATCGGCAGCCACACCGTCTGCGTCCAGGTGACGGATGCGTTCCTGCAGTACTCGAAGGAGCGGGGCAACGACCTCAGCACGCCGGTTCCCGACTACGGCTTTCCCGGCCTGAAGGAAGGCGATCGCTGGTGCGTCTGCGCGGCGCGCTGGCTGCAAGCCGCCGAAGAAGGCATGGCGCCGCCGGTGGTGCTGGAGGCTACGCATGTGGGCGCGCTGAAGAAGATCACGCTGGCCGATCTGGAATACCACGGCCTCCGCGCACAGGGACAGCCCGGCGCATGAGTCTCGTCTGCTGGAAATGCGGTGCCAGCCTGGCCGGCATGCTGCTGCCGCTGTCGCGCCGCGACACCTGCCCGAGCTGCAAGACCGACCTGCATGCGTGCCGCATGTGCCGCCATTTCGACGCGCATCGCGCCGGCCAGTGCCGCGAACTCGCCGCCGACCGCGTGTCCGACAAGACCCGCGCCAATGACTGCGGCTGGTTCGTGCCCCGGCCGGAGGCCTACAAGGGCGGCGGCGCCGTCATGGCGCAGGCCAGCCGCAGCGCGCTCGATGCGCTGTTCGGCGACAAACCGGGATCGTCATCCTCCAGCCCGCTGTCGGCGGAGGATGTGTTCAAGAAGGATTAGGCGGCCCATCGGCCACCCGTGCACCTCAGGCGCGCGCGACCATCCCGGCCTTGCGGCGGCGAACGGCGAATCCCACCAGTCCCAGGCCCGCCAGCAGCATGGCCCAGGTGTCGGCTTCGGGTACTGCGGCCGCCAGGTACATCCCCGGCACTTCGCCATCCAGCACGATGCCGGCGACGCTCGAATGGATTTCGGCATCGAAGCTGGAGCCAAAATGACCCAGCGCGCGCGCGGGGATATTCAAGCCGTCCGCTTGCAGGAACACATCCAGGTCGGCGTCGATGCTTAGGGTGTTGCCGACGAAGGTATCGAACTGCAGTGTGATGAAACCAGTATCCAGCGTATAGCCGCGCGATGTCGGTATTCCACTCAGGCCGGTCATGTACTCGGGGGTATCCACGTCGGCGCCCTGGAAGTAAGAACTCGCGTTGGTCAGGGTGGACCAGTCGTAGCGTAGCGTGACGCCGAGCGTGTTCCCGCTGGGGCTTCCTTGATAGTCGTAGAGCAGCTTGCCGTTGTAGGCAAACCGGGCGACTTCCGTGGCAAGGCAGTCTTCGATGGTGCATTGCAGTTGATCCAGATCGCGGATACGGTAGAGCAGCCGGGTGTCGGCGCTCGATGTCATCCCGAAACTCGCAGGCAATGCCACGCTTTCAGCCGGCGCATTGGGATTGAAGTAACCGGCCTCGACGGCCCCGTCGAGCC
>JBFHQA010000115.1:0-8386 GCA_041592455.1 Thiobacillus sp.
CCGAGGGGGCGAACGACGACCAGGACGCCCGCAGCGAGGCGGTGATCGCGCTGGTTCAGACGGAGCTGTTCGAATCGATCGTGAACCTGCAGGAAGCGAGTGATGAAGAGCTCGACCCCGCAGACCGCCTGGGCCTGATGTCGAAGGCGGCCAAGAACATCGCCTCGCTGAGCCGCGCCAGCGTGAACCTCAAGCAGTACCAGGCCAAGGTTCGTGCAGAAGATGCCGCCAAGCTGGCGCGCATGGAGGGCGAGGCCAAGGCAGGCAAGAACGCCCTGGATCTGGACACGATCAAGCGCATCCGGGAGGAGCTGTACGGCATCGTATGAGCACACCGGCCGTCCCCCTTCTTTTATATCAGCGCGACTGGTTCCTTGACCGGTCGCGTTTCAAAATCGGAATGCAGGCTCGCCAGACCGGCAAGACGTTCGGCACGACCCTCGAGATCGTAGACGATTCGTTCGAGATGGAGGCGTTGGGGCGCCGTGCGCGCTGGGTCATCCTGTCTCGCGGGGAGCGCCAGGCCAAGGAGGCGATGGAGGAAGGCGTCAAGAAGCATGCCCGCGCCTACAACATGGCGCTGCAGGAGATGGAATCGGGCTATCGCGGCGCGGACGGCACGCTCTACACGATGCTGGACGTGGTGTTGCCAGGCGGGTCGAAGATCACGGCGCTGCCGGCGAATCCGGACACGGCTCGGGGCTTTTCAGCGAACGTGTTCCTCGACGAATTCGCGTTCCACGCCGACAGCCGCAAGATCTGGACGGCGCTATTTCCGGTGATTTCGAACGGCTACAAGCTCAGGATCACCAGCACGCCGAACGGCAAGGGAAACAAGTTTTACGACCTGATGACGAGCGACGACCCGATCTGGTCGAAGCACGTCGTGGACATCTATCGGGCGGTGAAAGACGGCCTGCCGCGCGACATCGACGAACTGCGCCGGGCGCTGAACGATGACGACGCCTGGATGCAGGAATACGAGCTCAAATGGCTCGACGAGGCGAGCGCCTGGATCAGCTACGAGCTGATCAATGGCGTGGAACACGACAAGGCCGGGATTCCCGAGCACTACGCCGGCGGCCCTTGCTTTGTCGGCGTGGATATCGCTGCCCGCAACGACCTGTTCGTGATCTATGTGATTGAGCAGGTTGGCGACGTGCTGTGGACGCGCGAAATCATTGCGCGGCGGCGGATATCGTTTGCCGAGCAGGACGCGCTGCTGGACGAGGTGTTCCGCAAATACCGCGTGATCGCCTGCCGCATGGACCAGACCGGCATGGGCGAAAAGCCGGTCGAGGACACCAAGCGCCGCCACGGCAGCACGCGCGTTCAGGGCGTGCTTTTCACCGGCGCGGCCAAGCTGCACCTGGCGACGGTCGGCAAGGAGGCATTCGAGGACAAGAAGCTGCGCATCCCGCTGGGTGACCAGCCGCTCCGGGCCGATCTGCACAAGCTGCAAAAGGTGACAGGCGCGACAGGTGTTCCGCGATTCGTCGCGGATTCAGACAGCAGTGGCCACGCAGACCGCACCTGGGCGTGCTTCCTGGCAATCGATGCGGCAACCAATCCCGCGACGGATTTTGCCTTCACCGCCGCGCCTGATCGCTCCAGCAGATGGGATGGCGACCCGAACGATGACACTCCCAGCGCCACGAAGGCCGGCTGGTAGGAGGAAATATGGCCAAGATTCTCGACGCACGCGGCAATCCGATCGAAACAAAGACCCTGGCAGAGCCTCAGACTGCGCGCCTGTCGTCGCTGCACCAGGAGTTCATCGATCACCCGGCACGCGGGATCACGCCCCAGCGGCTGTATTCGATACTGGGCGCAGCCGAGCACGGCGATCTGGTCAGCCAGTCCGAGCTTTTCGAGGACATGGAAGAGCGCGACGCGCACATTTTCGCGGAAATGGGCAAGCGCAAGCGCGCACTGCTGACGCTGGACTGGCAGGTCGTCCCGCCACCCGATGCGAGCGCGGAAGAGCAGGCGCTGGCCGAATACGCGTCTGAACAGCTCAAGGGTGTGGCAGACCTCGAGGACGTGATCCTCGACGCACTGACCGCGATCGGTCACGGTTTTTCATGTCTTGAGATGAGCTGGGCACAGGTGGGCCGGGAGCGGTTGCCGGAAGCGATCGAGATGCGCCCGCATTCGTGGTTCACGCTCGACCAAGCGACACGCTCATCCATTCGGCTGCGCGGCGCGAGCGCAGATGGCGAGCCGCTGAATTCGTTTGGCTGGATCGTCCACCAGCACAAGTCCAGATCTGGCTATCTGGCACGTTCTGGTCTGTTCCGGGCGCTCGTGTGGCCTTTCCTGTTCAAGAACTATGCCGCGCGCGACATGGCGGAATTCCTGGAAATCTACGGATTGCCGTTGCGGCTCGGCAAATACCCGGCCAACGCGACGCAGGACGAACGACGCACGCTGCTGACGGCCGTGACCAACATTGGCCACGCTGCCGCAGGCATCATTCCGGAAGGCATGATGATCGAGTTCCAGGAAGCGGCCAAGGGATCGCACGACCCCTTTGTGGCCATGCTCGAATGGTGCGAACGGTCGGTTTCCAAGGCAATCCTGGGCCAGAACGTCAACGCAGACAGCTCCCGCAAGGGCTCGCTTGCTGCGGCCACGGTCGACAACGAAGTCCGGCTCGACATCCTTGCGAGCGACGCGCGCCAGCTGCAGGGAACGCTCACGCGAGACCTGATTTACCCGATCCTGGCTGTAAACAAGGGACTTCAGGACATTCGCCGCTGCCCGCGTCTGGTCTTCGATGTCCGCGAGGTGGAAGACCTCAAGATGTACGCCGAGAGCCTGCCGCGACTGGTCGAGTCCGGCATGCGGATCCCGGCAGAGTGGGCGCACAAGAAGCTGAACATCCCCGTTCCAGGGAAGGATGACGAGGTTCTATCGGCACCTGCAGCCTCGCCACCTATCGTTCAGGCCCGCGCCGCGCTGAAATACACGCCTGCAGCCGATCGAATCTCGCCTCCGCAGGTGCAGACGGCTCTGGCTGACGCGCTCGATCGCCAGTCCGCCACACCGATCGAAGCGATGCTCTCCCAGATCCGGGATCTCGTAGCGAAGGCCGAGAACATGGAGCAACTGCGCGAGCTGCTGCTCGACGCCTATGAAGGCGTCGATGCCGGACAGCTGCAGCACGTGATGGCGATGGGCATCGCGACAGCCAATCTGGCCGGGCGGTTCGATGTGGCCTCCGAGTCCGGAATCGTCGATGGGAATTGAGGCCGTTTTTCGCCAGCCTTTCGCGCAACAGGTCGATTTCTTTCGCGGCAAGCTCGGCAATCTGATCCCGACAGAACGCTGGACCGACGTCTGGAAATCGGCCCATGACACCGGTTTCATGGTCGCTGGCGCCGCCAAGGCGGATCTGCTGGCCGATCTTGCAGGGGCGGTCGACGGCGCGATCGCAGACGGGCAAAGCATCGAGTGGTTTCGCGCACAGTTCGACGATATCGTCAAAAAGCACGGTTGGACCCCACGCGGCGAATACAACTGGCGCACCCGCACAATCTACCGGACCAACATGGCCACGAGCTACAGCGCCGGCCGTCTGGTGCAGCTGCGCGAGGGCGGTTTCACCCACTGGATGTACCGTCATTCCGACGCCGTAGCGCGCCCGCGCCCACTGCACGTGAGCTGGGACGGCCTGACACTGCCCGCCAACGATGGCTGGTGGGATACCCACTACCCGCCGAACGGATGGGGGTGCCAATGCTATGTGGTCGGCACAACGCGCGACGGCGCAAAGCGCCTGGGTGGACGTCTTGATGACGCACCGGACGACGGCGTCACGCCGGATGGACGCCCCAACGGCATCGACAAAGGATGGGACTACCAGCCAGGTGCGACCAGCCAGTTGATGCGCGAGATCGGCCGCAAGGCCGAAGCCCTGCCAGGCGCCATCGGCGCTGCGATGCTGACCAGCATGGCTGCGAGCGATGCTTTCTCTGGCTGGGTCAGCAGGCCGCAAGGAAGTTGGCCGATCGCCGTGATCAGCGATCAGGATGCGCTGCGCATCGGCGCCGAGACCAGGACCGTCTTGTTGTCGCCTGACACCATGCAGAAGCAGCTTCGGGTCCATCCCGACCTGGCATTGACCGACTACGCCGAAGTCCAGTCGACCGTAACGCGCGGAACGCGCATCCAGGATACGGACCAAACACTGATTTTTCTGCTGGAGGAAGCCGGTTTCGTTACCGTCGTGAAGGCCACCAGAAGCGGGAAAGGCCTGTTCATGACCAGCTTCAGGCGTCTGAGCAGGAACCAGGTGAAGCGTGATGAAGAAGTGCGCAGGATCCTGCGCAAAGGAAATAAGTGATGCGGGCGGTGGGGCCCCCCATTCCGCTCTCGCGGCAACCCCACATTGCGCTCCAGTGTCGCCACCGTGCTACGGCCGGGGGAATCTTACCGTGTCACGCCCGCCCTTGTAGGGTAGCACAATGATCAATGTTCAAGTCGACGACCGCCAGATCAGACAGGCCTTCATTCGCCTGATCGCCTCGGCAAAGCAGCCGCGTCCCGTTCTGGAACAGATCGGCGAGCTTCTGGTCGATTCCACCAGGCAGCGCTTCAGTACGTCGACCTCACCGGACGGCGCGCCCTGGGCCAAAAACTCGCCCACCACGCTCATGCGCTACCTTGGCCAATATAAAGGATCGTACGGCAAGCGCGACGGCCGCCTGACCATGAAAGGTGCCGAACGGGCTTCCGGGAAGCGTCCCCTTATCGGCGAGACTGGCAGTTTGTCGAGCCAGATCCACTACACGGTCGAAGGCTATGCAGTCGCCGTCGGCAGCTCGATGATTTATGGCGCTGTCCAGCAGTTCGGAGCCCAAAAAGGTAAATTCCAGGGCAAGGCCCCCTGGGGCGACATTCCTGCCCGTCCATTCCTTGGGCTTTCCGAACAGGACAGTCAGAACATCCTCGACGTCATCGCTGACTACATCAACGGCTCGATTTGATCCGCGTTTTCTGTTTTACTGCGTGACATGATGTTTCATTCTGCCTGTCTCGCCACATGTCGAATCATCTCGCCAAGTCCCGTTTATCGCACTCGTGCCCTGATATTTATCTCACTCCCGATCAGGTTACTTTCTTTTGGCGAGACAAAAGAAAGTGACTAGCTGCCGGGCTACCCCCGGCCAACGGTCAGTAGCCACGCAAACACCTCAACTACAACGACCAGGCCCTTCGACAAGCTCAGGGCGAACGGCGCTTCTTATAGTGACTGCACAACCCCCAACACCTCCGCCGCATGCCCCGGCGCCTTCAACCCGCGCCAGCTTTTCACCAGCTTGCCCTTCGCATCGAACACGAAGGTGCTGCGCTCGACGCCACGTACCTGCTTGCCGTACATGTTCTTCAACTTCATCACGCCGAACAGTTCGCAGGCCTTTTCGTCGGTGTCGGACAGCAGCTCGAATGGAAACTCATGCTTGGCCTTGAAGCCTTCGTGCGACTTGAGGCTGTCGCGCGAGACACCGACGACGAGGGTGTTGGCCTTGGCGAAATCCTTGTGGAGGTCGCGGAATTCCTGGCCTTCGAGGGTGCAGCCGGGGGTGTTGTCCTTGGGGTAGAAGAAGACGACGACGTTCTTACCGCGATGGTCGGACAGCTTGAAGGTCGTGTCGCCGGTGGAGGGGAGTTCGAAGTCCTTGATGACGGGGTCGCTCATGCTGGGTTCTTTCTTTTATCGGGTTGAGGATTTGAGGAGGACGATGACGGCGCCAGCGCCGCCATCGACGGTGCGGGCCTGGCAGAAGGCGAGCACGTCTTCGCGCTGCATCAGCCAGTGGCGCACCTTGTTTTTCAGTACAGGCAGGCGATTCTTCGAGCCATGGCCCTTGCCGTGGATGATCCGCACGCAGCGGCGGTCTTCGACGTTGCAGCGGTTGAGGAAGGCGGCCAGCGCCACGCGCGCCTCGTCTCCGGTATGGCCGTGCAGGTCGAGCTCGCCCTTGATGACCCAGCCGCCGCGCCGCAGCTTTTTCAGGGCTGCGCTGGGTACGCCTGTGCGAACGAACAGCAGTTCCTCGCCCGTTGACACCGCGGCCTCCCAGTCCCACGGGTCGGACAGGACGTCGGCCATGACCTGCTGCTCGTCGCGCAGGCGCTGGCGCGCGACGGGCTTGGGACGCGGGCGTGCGATGTCGGCGCGATCGGACGGCGGCAGCGGGACCGCATCGGCGACGGCGCGTCGAAACAGCAGGCTGCCGTCGGGTTGAGGCTTGGGCGGGAGCGGCGCCGGGTGAAGCGGGGCAGGCTCGTCGGCCTGCTCGCGCAACACGCGGCGCACGCGCGCCAGCGCCTCGAACGAGGCGGGGGCGAGCGCGCTGCGGCTGCGCTTCATGGGCTATCTCACTGGCTTACTTGGTCTTGCCGAGCGCGTCCAGATAGCGTTCGGCGTCGAGCGCGGCCATGCAGCCGGTACCGGCGCTGGTGACGGCCTGGCGGTAGATGTGGTCCTGCACGTCGCCAGCCGCGAACACGCCTTCGATGCTGGTGGCCGTGGCGTTGCCCTTGTTGCCGCCCTTGGTGACGATGTAGCCGCCTTCCAGTTCGAGCTGGCCTTCGAAGATGCTGGTATTCGGCTTGTGGCCGATGGCGATGAAGATACCGGTCAGCGCGATGTCCTTGGTGCTGTCATCCTTGGTGCTCTTGATGCGCATGCCGGTCACGCCGGTCTTGTCGCCCAGCACTTCGTCCAGCGTGCGGTCGAGTTCGAGGGTGATCTTGCCTTCCTTGACCTTCTCCATCAGGTGGTCGACGAGAATCTTCTCGGCCTTGAAAGTGTCGCGGCGGTGCACCAGCGTGACGTGCTTGCAGATGTTGGCCAGGTACAGCGCTTCTTCGACCGCGGTGTTGCCGCCGCCGATCACGGCAACGTCCTGGTTCTTGTAGAAGAAGCCGTCGCAGGTGGCGCAGCCCGACACGCCCTTGCCCATGAACTCCTGCTCCGAGGGCAGGCCGAGGTACATGGCCGAGGCGCCGGTCGCGATGATCAGTGCATCACAGGTGTAGGTGCCCGAGTCGCCGATCAGCGTGAACGGCTTCTCGGTCAGCTTGGCGGTGTGGATCTGGTCGAAGATGATCTCGGTGCTGAAGCGCTCGGCATGGCGCTGCAGGCGGTCCATCAGTTCGGGGCCCTGGACGCCGTCCACGTCGCCCGGCCAGTTGTCGACTTCGGTGGTGGTCATCAGCTGGCCGCCCTGCTGCATGCCGGTGATGATGACCGGAGACAGGTTGGCGCGCGCGGCATAGACGGCAGCGGAGTAGCCGGCGGGGCCGGAACCGAGAATGAGGAGTTTGTGGTGTGCGGTGCTCATGGTCTCTTCTTCTGTCTGGAGGAAAGCTGCCTATTCTAACCAATGTTGGACCAGGCATTTCCACGACGGCCGTCCGGTAATCCCAGCCGGTGCCCGACGTCGTCATCGTCTCGCGTCCGGATGCAATATCCGGGATAATCCGGGGCACCATTCCTGAACTCGTACCCATGGCGCGTCCCGCTTCCCGATCGTCGACCCCTCCGTTGCCCCCTCGCATGCAGCGTCTGCTGCGCGAAGCCCGTGCCCTGCTGGTGGGTTTCGCGGCGGTATTGCTGGCCGCGTTCCTGCTCACCCACGACCCGACCGATCCGGGCTTCAGCACGACCGGCGGTGACGTCGTGCACAACCTGGGCGGGCCGGTCGGCGCCAGGGTTTCGGATATCCTGCTGATGCTATTCGGCGTCTCGGCCTGGTGGTGGGTGCTGCTGGCGGTGGCTTACGTCATCCGCACCTTCCGTCACCTCGACGAAACGCCCCTGGCCGGAGGGCGCCAGAGCCTGGTCCGTTTGGGCGGCTTCGGCATGTTGCTGCTGGCCAGCACTGGCGTTGAGTGGCTGCGCGGCTGGCACTGGGCCGTGTCGCTGCCGGGCGGTCTGCACGGCGGCGTGCTCGGCGAGATCTCGGGCAATGCGGCCGGCACCTTGTTGGGCTTTACCGGCGGGTCCCTGCTGCTTCTGCTTCTGATGGCGGTGGGCTTCAGCCTCTTTACGGGCATGTCGTGGCTCAGCATGGCCGAGCGCACCGGCGAATGGGTCGAGCAGACCTACTGGCGGGCGATCCAGTCCTGGCAGGCATACCGTGATCGCAAGGCGGGCGAGGTCGCGCAGCAGAAGCGCGAAGCCAAGGTCTCGGTCGAAAAGAAGAAACTGGTCGAAGCGCCGCCGATCCGTATCGAGCCCGTGGTCAAGGAAGTGCCGCAATCCGAGCGCGCCGTCACCGAGAAGCAGGCGCCGCTGTTCTCCGACATGCCCGACTCGCCGCTGCCGCCGCTGCATCTGCTCGATCCGGCCGACGAAGCGGTAGAAACCGCC
>JBFHQA010000116.1:0-8377 GCA_041592455.1 Thiobacillus sp.
CGGCGGCCAGCAGCAGCGCGTGGCGCTGGCGCGTGCGCTGGCGCCGCGCCCGCGCCTGATCCTGATGGACGAGCCGTTCTCCAACCTCGACGTGGAACTGCGCGAACGCCTGTCGCTCGAGGTGCGTGACATTCTCAAGCGCGAGGCCACCACCGCGCTCATCGTGACCCACGACCAGCACGAGGCCTTTTCGCTGGCCGACTGGGTCGGCGTGATGCACGAGGGCCGGATCCAGCAGTGGGATACGCCTTACAACCTGTATCACGAACCGGTCAACCGCTTCGTCGCCGATTTCGTCGGCCAGGGCGCACTGGTGACGGGCGAAGTCATCAACGACCATCAGGTTGAAATCGAGCTGGGCGTGCTGAACGGCCACATTCCGGTCGAGTGCGATGCCAGCGGCTGCGACGAGTGCGTGCGCAGCTGCCATGTCGACGTGCTGTTGAGGCCGGACGACATCATCCACGACGACGACAGTCTGATGCTGGCCGAGGTCGAGAACAAGGCCTTCCGCGGTGCCGAATTCCTCTACACGCTGAAGCTGCCCAGCGGCCAGCGCGCCTTGTCCCTGGTGCCGTCCCACCACAACCACGCCATCGGCGAGAAGATCGGCATCAAGCTGGCAGTCGACCACGTCGTGGCGTTCCGGCGCGAATAGACCATGCTGCCCTCCCCCTTGCGCGGCCTGCTGTTCAATGTGGGATTCGGCTTTACCGCCGCCCTGCTGATGATGCTTGCCGTGATCGGGCTGGGGGTCACGCAGATGGCGCACCTGAACGCCGGCCTCGAGCAGGTGGTGGCGGTACAGAACGTCAAGATCCGGCTGGCTTCCCGGATGCGCGACACCCTCCGCGACCGCGCCATGCTGATGCACAACATCGTGGTGTCGATCGACCCGTGGGAAAAGGATGTGCTTTTCCAGCAATTCCTCGAGTTCGGCGAACGCTACGCCAAGGACCGCACCCAGCTTGCCACGATGCTGACTTCGCCCCAGGAGAAGGAACTGCTGTCCCAGCTGGACGCCATCACCTTCAGCAACCAGCCGGTCATGTTCAATGTCGTCGAGGCGGCGCTCGACGAAAACAACTACGGCGCCCTGACGCTGCTGCAGGAAGAAGCCATCCCCCTGCAGAACCTTCTGGTCGCAGCACTCGACAACATGACCACCCTGCAGCGCGAGGCCAACGAGACCGAACTCAAGAAAACATTCACGGCCTATCAGGGCACCCGCAACCTGATGCTGGTGCTGGGCATCTTCGCCACCCTGCTGGCTGCGCTGGTCGCGGTGATCGTCAGCCGCCGCCTGCTGACGCAGACACGCCAGATCGAAATCGAGAAGCAGAAATACCAGACCCTGTTCGAGACCAACTCGGATGCCGTCGTCATTCTGGATGACAGCGGCTTCACCGACTGCAACCCCGCCACCCTGACCCTGTTCGGCATGGACAAGGTCGAGGACTTCCTCAACACGCCGATCTCCAGGCTGGGCACGGCCACCCAGGCCGGTGGGGCCAGCGCCGTCGAGCACGCCATGCAGGCCATCGGCAAGGCCAACCGGGAAGGCCATGCCGACATGGACTGGGAAGGCAAGCGGCTGGATGGCTCGGTGTTCTCGGCAGAGATCAAGATGCACGCCATGCAGCTGGAAGGCAAGCCGGTCATCCAGGCGATCATGCGGGACGTGTCCGAGCGCCGTGCCGCCGAAGCCGCCAAGGAAGCGGCCCGGGTAGCGGCCATGCAGATGGCGCGAACCAAGTCCGAGTTCGTCGCCAACGTCAGCCACGAGATCCGCACGCCGATGCATGGCATTCTCGGCATGTGCGGGCTGCTGATGAAGACCCGCCTCGACGGACGCCAGCGCGACTATGTCTCCACGCTGAAAAGCTCGGCGGAAGGCCTGTTGACCATCATCAACGACATCCTCGATTTTTCCAAGATCGACGCCGGCAAGATGACCGTCGAGCAGGTCGCGTTCTCCCCGGTCAGCCTGGCCCAGGGCGTAATCGCCCTGTTCCAGGCCCGTGCACTGGAAAAAGACCTGGAACTGAAGCTGATCCTGCCCGACAACCCGCCCGAGGCGCTGCTCGGCGACCCGACGCGCATCCGCCAGATCCTGTTGAACCTGGTCGACAACGCCATCAAGTTCACCCACGAGGGCGTCGTCGAACTCTGCCTGACCATCGAGCCTTCGGGTGACGAGATCGAATGCCAGTTCAACGTGCGCGACAGCGGCATCGGCATGAGCCACGAGACGCAGGCGCGGCTGTTCCAGGCCTTCTCCCAGGCCGACACCTCGACCACGCGCCGCTACGGCGGCACCGGCCTGGGCCTCGCCGTCAGCCATCAGCTTGCCGAACTGATGGGCGGTAGCCTGACGGTCGAAAGCACGCCCGACCAGGGCAGCTGCTTCACGCTGTCGCTGACACTGCCGAAAACCACGCTGGAACTGGCAGACATCCCGGCGCAGCCGATCATCCAATTGAAGGGCCGCATCCTGGTCGTGGAAGACCACCCGGTCAACCAGAAGGTCCTGGGCCATCAGCTCCGGGAAATGGGGCTGCAATACAAGATCGCCACCAGCGGATCTCAAGCGCTGGACCTGCTGATGGCGGACGACTTCGACCTGGTGCTGATGGACTGGCAGATGCCCGAGATGGACGGTCTCGAAGCGACCCGCCACATCCGCAAGCTGCCGACGGATGTCCGTCATATTCCGATTATCGCGCTCACCGCCAACGCCAACGCCGGGTTTCGAGAAGCCTGCCTTGAAGCCGGGGCAAACGATTACCTGAGCAAGCCCTACACCGAAGACTCGCTGTCCACCCTGCTGTCCCAGCTGTTGCCCCATCACCGCAGCACGCCGTCTCAAGAGCCCCTGCTCGATTTCTCGGCGCTGCATGCGCGTTACCCCAGCAATCCGGGACTGGTCAACGAGCTTGCCACGGTGTTCATCAGCACCACGGAAGCGACCCTGGAAGCGCTCAGGCACGGCATCGCCGAGCGCGACGCGGAATATTGCCGCAAGGAGGCCCATGCGCTCAGGGGCGCCGCGGCAAGCGTGCTGGCGACCACGATCCAGGATAGCGCCCATCGCATCGAAACGTATTCGCAAGCCGGCGATTTCGAAAGCGCCGCTTCCGAACTCGAGAAACTGGAGTCGTACTTCGATTCGCATCATTGACGTCGGGGATGCAGCGGGTAGGATGGCTGGATACCAACCCCATCCAGGAGGCACATGATGAAGCGTCTTGTTTCCTTTGCCTTGCTGCTGTTGACGAGCCTGCCGGCGACAGCGAATGAGCCCCCGGCCGCCGCAGCGCCCCAACCGGCAAATCCCTACCTGCAGCACGTCCCCAGCCCAGGCTGGATCGGCGTCACCCCCACGCCGGCCGGCCCCATGCTGATCCAGCAGGCGCCGCCGCCGCCCTACCGCGATTACCAGATGAACCGCATCATCAAGCCGGAAGAGAAGAAACGCTGGCTGCAGATGGCCATGCCGATGATGGCCAACATGATGCAGATGGACGCCCGCGAGGCGATGAACTACTTCGCCATCAAGATCAAGGCCAGGCCGGGACTGAGCTTCGACGAAGTGGTCGAATCCATGATGCTGCGCGCCAACCAGGTCAACCTGAAATTCGTCGGCAGCAACCTGATGTGGAAGGACTTCCGGGCCGTGCTCAAGGATGACACGGCCCCGCGCATCGAGGTCTTCAGCTTCTGCGACATCGCCGTGGGGCGAGACCTGCTGCGCATCATTCCCGAAATGGCCGTGTTCCTGCCCTGCCGCATCACCGTCATGGAGGACGCCGACAAGAACATCTGGGTGATGACGCTCGACTGGGATGTCACCTGGCTCGACATGGCGGGCAAGAACATGGGCATTACGCCCGAGCTTCGCAAGGGCGCCATGGAGGTGCGCAGCAAGATGGACAACGTGATGCGCGCCGCCGCCAACGGCGATCTCTGATCACCGCGCGTGCCTCATGCCGCATGCCTCAGGGCGCGCGGCAGAGCAGGCCGCCCAGATCGAACAACGCTTCGATCCCCTCCGCGCTCTCCAGGTCCCGGTCGGGACAGAACGCAAGCAAGGCTCCATCGTGAATCTCGATGTAGATGCCCGGATGCCGATCGAGCACGGCCAGCAGCCGCCGGATCATCGCCAGGGCATTGGGAGATTCGCGGCGCACGTACAGCCGATGCTCGCGCAGCCCGGCCGAGATTTCGGGCATATCCACCTCTTCGTATCCGACCAGGTAGCGCTCCAGGTAATTGCCCGGTGACAACACCAGTTCGGGCAGCGCCTCCGACACGACTTGCGGCCGCAGAATGATGACGGTATGGCGATGCTCGGCGTAATAGTCCGGTGCTGCGGTGTGGCTGTAGTCGAACAGCTTGACGTGGCAGCCGACATGCTCGCCTGTCATGACGTTGCTTTCCTGGCGCATGTCGCCCCGCCGCAGGTAGATGAAGTTGTGCAGATTGAGCGTGCCCGAGGTGGCGTCGCTGAATTTCAGATGATGAGCCGCGGCGATCTCCGCCATCCGTTGCGAACGGCCGGACAGGCGGGCCTTTTCCTTGACCAGGCTGGCATCGTGCATGCGCGCCGACAGGGAATGCGGCATGAACTGGTAATAGTTCTCCAGCCCCATCATCCGGAAGGTCCGTCCCTCGCGCAGGCACTCCTCCTCGAACTGGTGCAGGTACTCCATCGCGGTGTGATCGATGATGTGCCCGGACTCGCTGGCCACCAGCGTGATCGTGCATTCCTGCGGAAGCGACTGCAGCAGCCGGTCCAGCGGCAGCAGGTTGAAGCAGACGACCGATCCCAGCGTGATCTGGTAGTGCGGCAGACCGCCATGCTCTTCCTGCTTGAACTTGATCACCGGGCTGCGGAACAGGTCCAGCAGGTTGTGCTGCATGTGCTTCAGCGACTGCGTGTAGGTCAGCTTGCCGGTCAGCACCGTGCGCAGCGACGGGCTCAACAGGTAGACCAGCATGATGATCTCGGCGGCTATCCCGACCAGGATGCCGACCAGCAGATCGGTCGCCAGGATGGCAGCGACCGTAATCAGGAAAATGACGATCTGGTCGCGCCCGATGGCATAGGTTTTCTGGAACACGCGGTATTCGCATAGTCGCCAGCCAACATAAATCAGAATGGCGCCGATGGCGGCGAGCGGCACGCGGCTGATCAGGTCCTTGGCCAGAAACAGGAAAATGATCAGGAAAACAGCATTGTAGAAGTTGGCCCACAGCGTGCGGCCGCCGGCGTCGATGTTGACCCGGCTCTTTACGCCGCCGGGAATGATCGTCAGGCCGCCGAAAAAGCTCGACAGGGTGTTCGACACGCCCATCGCGCGCAGCGTGGTATTGGCCTCGGATTTGCGCTGGAAGGGATCGATCTTGTCGACCGCCGCGATGGTGGCCAGCGACTCGATGCCGTCGATCAGGGTCAGCGTGATGACGATCAGGATCACGCTGCCCCACAACTCCGGACGCTGCCAGACGGCGTCGAACGCGGGCGGCGTGATGCCGCCTTCCAGAATATTATCCGGCATGCTGATCAGGTAGCGCGCCTCCAGGTCGAACGCGTAGCCCAGCGCTATGCCCACCACGGCCACCACCAGTGCCGCCGGCACGCGCTTGAGCCAGGCCAGACTGGTACGGTTGAGATAGAACATCAGGAACAGGCAGATCAGGCCGGTCGCCATGACCGGCGCCTCGATGCGGGCCAGGCTCTCCGGCAGCTTGATGATGGCGTCCAGCATGTCTTTCGATAGCGGCGCGAGATCGCCCAGCAGCGGGGGAATCTGCTTGACGATGATCATGATGCCGATCGCGGCCAGCATGGCCTCGACGACCGTCACGGGCAGGAAGATGGCAAAGCGTCCGGCGTTGACCATGCTGAGCACGATCTGGACCAGGCCCGTCAGGCATATCGCCACCAGCAGCAAGGGATAACCCGCCGCCAGGTCGCCCTCGCCCAGCAGCAGCATGCCGGCCAGCAGCGCGGGCGCAAGTCCCGCCGCAGGTCCGCTGATGGTAACGTAGGCGCCACCCAGAAAGGGAAAGATCAGGCCTGCGATGATGGCCGAGATGACGCCGGTCACGGGAGGCGCCCCCGAAGCCACGGCAATGCCGAGCGAAAGCGGCAGCGAAACCAGCGCTACCTGCAACCCCGCGCCCAGATCATAGCGCCAGTGCCTGAGCCCGGCGAGGCCGTTCCGAGGTTTATTGTCGGTCTGCATCGATTCTGATGTCCCCCCATAGTGTGCAGGAACTGCCATGATTCGAGACTGCTGGCACGCCTGCCGGATCCGATGGCCCAAAGGATCAAGTCTTAGGGTACCCGGATCGCCCTCGTATTTATAGACGTCAGTTGTACTACGCCCACTACCACCATCGGGTATTGCCGGCCAGCATGCACGCTGCCGTTGCAAGTCCTGGCCGCGTGGTTTCTAATGAACCCGTATGGACACCCTAGCCACGACCGGTCAAGACGCCGCGATTCCGAACGCTACTTCACACGATCCATTCGCATCCGCCCCGGCCCTGGAACGGCAGTTTGCAGACGGGCTCGGCCGCATGCTGGAACACCATTCCGGGCTGGGGGTCTACATCCTCGTCCTCGCCAACGCGGCCTACGAGCCGGGACTGTGGGCGCGTCTTATGCCCGCCTTGTCCGAGCGTCACGCCAGGCTGGCCCGCTCGATCACCGAAGCCCTCCGGCAGGGCCTTCAACTGGCCGATCCCGAAGACGACCTGATGGTTTTTCTCAAGCTGCACGCCATCGGCTTCGAGCATCTGCGAACGGTGGAAAGCCGCCGGTCCGGGCCGTGGCACATGATGTTCAATCCGATACGCGCCTTGCGCCCGCCAAGAAACAGCGGCCAGGCCTTTACCGGCCTGCAGCGCCCGTTCGACCCGGCGGGCTTTCACTTCAACAAGCCCTTTCTGGCGAAGGAAGTGCTATGGGAAGGCGCGCTCTCCGGCAAGCCTGCCCGGCTGCTGTACAACAAATTCCCCTTCGCGCGCCTGCACGGGCTGCTGGTGCCCAGCCCGCTCGAAAACAGGCCGCAATCCCTCACGCCCGAACTGCATGGCTGGGCCTGGGATGTCGCCACGCAGTCGCAGGTGAGCGGCCTTTGCCTTGGCTACAACAGCCTGGGGGCCGGCGCCTCGGTCAACCATCTGCATTTCCAGAGTTTCGTGCAGGCGGACCCCTTGCCGGTCGAGGATGCGCGCTTTGCCCACAACGGCGGCAGCGAGCCCTATCCGGTGCCCTGCCACCGGTACACGGAAGCAGACGCCGCCTGGCTGCACCTCGACCAGTTGCACCAGGACAACCAGCCCTACAACCTGATCTACAGCCGGAACGGCCTGTACCTGATCGCGCGCGCCGCGCAGGACAGCGACAGCATCGCCGCCCATTGCCGTGGCTATGGCTGGAGCGAAATGGCCGGCGCCCTTACCCTGTTTAGCCGCGAAGCATACGATGCTTCGCACTCGGCGGCCTTTTCGGCCGACCTGGCGCAGTTCCAGCCCTAGGCCGATCGCCTAGATCCCGATTACCTGCCCCTGCTCCAGGGCCACCAGGTTCCAGTCGGGCGCCGCTGCACGCAGTTCCCGCATGATCGCCGCCTCGTTGCCGGGCTTGAGATGGGTGATCCACACCTGCGGCTTGACGCGCAGTTCCTGCAGGGTCTTCGCCAGCGAGTCCGGCCAGTGGTGCTTGGAGGCCAGGGCGA
The DNA here is from genome assembly GCA_041592455.1 of Thiobacillus sp. Lineage (GTDB taxonomy): Bacteria > Pseudomonadota > Gammaproteobacteria > Burkholderiales > Thiobacillaceae > Thiobacillus. The sequence continues at coordinate 7,752 of JBFHQA010000116.1, forward strand.
TATCCGCCAGCGCATTCTCGAACGAGGTTTCGATGACGAGGTGGCGCAAGTCCGGGATGGCATTGAGCGCTTCGGTAAACGCCTCGCTGCTGGTGGTGTCGCCGCTGAACACCAGGCTGTCCTGCCCGTTGCTGATCCGGATGCCGCAAGCCGGGACCACGTGATTGACCGGCAGCGGCGTAAAGGTCCGCGCCCCCAGGGTCAGCCTTTCGCTCATCTGCAAGGGATCAAACCGCATCCAGGGCGCGTCCGGGCTGGGGATTTCGCGAAAATCGGGCCACAGGTGCCAGCTGAACATATAGTCCGACAGCACCTGCAGCACGTCGGGCAGCGCATGCACAATGACGGGCTTGGTGCGCTTCTCGCCGACGGCATCGAGCAGCAGCGGCAGTCCGAGCACATGGTCGAGATGGGCATGCGTGAGGACCACATGATCGATCGCGAGCAACTCGTCCAGGCTCAGGGTCGTGATGCCGGTGCCAGCATCGATCAGGATGTCGTCGTCGACTTTGAAGCAGGTCGTGTGGCGCCCGCTGCCGATGCCGCCGCTGCAGCCGAGTATGGTCAGTTTCATTTTGTCGTGTAGACGAATACGCCGTCCCAGTCGGCAGGTGGCGGGGCTTCAC
>JBFHQA010000117.1:0-8360 GCA_041592455.1 Thiobacillus sp.
CAGCAGCCAGCAGCAGCCAGGCGCCATTGGTATCGAGTTGGGTGATGCCGGCGCCATCGATGAGGCGGGCGGGTTTTGCGGCCAGGCCGGCCAGGGCCGCCGCCGCCTCGGCGTGCCAGTCCCCGCTGGCAATCAGTGCGCCCTGCGCTTCGTCGTAGTAGGCGTGCGCGGCCGGTGTCATGCCCATCCCAGGGGGTTGTCGGGGTCGACACCTGGCATGAAGGGCAACCCGCGTTCGCGATGCGTGACCTGATAGACGCAGCCGATCCAGTTGCCGATGACTGCCTCGGCCGTGTCGTGCCAGGTATTGTCGAGCAGCGGCAGCAGCAGGGGCTCGGGAAACGCCAGGGACTCGCCGGCCTGCATGCGCCGGCCGAACTCGGCCAGCAGCGCTTGCGCCTGACGGTCGAAATAGCGCTCGGGGAAAGGCGGCCAGGCCGGCAGCTTGCCCGCGGCTGCCAGCAGCAGGTCGCGCTTGTACTCCTTCAGCAGCGACACGGTGTCGTATTCCGGGTGCCCCTGGAAGAACACCGTCCGCAGGCCGTCCCCGCTCACCGCCAGATGCACCCCGGCTTCGGCGCTTTCGACCAGCACCTTGACGCCGGCCGCCTCGAACTGCGCGCGCGACACGTCGTTCCAGCGCGAATGCGGCACGTCGAAGCGGGTGTTGACGTCGGCCACCAGCGGGTGGCGGCCATTGGTCACGCGATGCTCGAACACGCCCCAGATCTTCTTCGACTGCTTCACGCGCGTCTGCCCATGACGGAACTGCATGACCGCGTGGGTGGCCAGGCACGAGCACAGCGTCGAGGTGACGTTGCCCCAGGCCCAGTCGATGACCTCGATCAGCGGCTGCCAGAAGGCTTCGTCGGCCAGGCTGGCATGGGTGACGTTGGCACCGGTAATGATGAGCGCGTCCAGCCCCGCCTCGCGAATCGCATCGAACGATTCGTAATACTGCGCGATGTGCGCCTGCGCCGCCTCGCCGCGCGGTAAATCAGGCAGGGTGAAGGGATGCATGTAGAACTGGGCGATCGGGTTCGACTCGCCCACCAGCCGGTAGAACTGCCGCTCGGTCGCCTCGAGCGCAGCGTCGGGCATCATGTTGAGGAGGCCGACGTGCAGCTCGCGGATTTCCTGATGGGCCGCGCGCTCGGTCGACAGCACCGTGATGCCGTCGCGGCGCAGGCGCTCGAAGGTAGGCAGGGCGTTATGCGCGACCAGCGGCATGGTTCAGTCCTGTCCTTTTCGCGCAATCGCGGTTTCCAGCAAGGCCAGGAAATCGCGCTCGTCTCTCACCTGAGCCACTTCCTGCGACGTCACGGTATAGCCGTGCGGCCGGGCGATCGCCTCGTAGCGCGGGATGCGCGAATGGAACAGGCGCGGGAACACCCAGCGTGCGAAATCGTTCGGCTCGATCTGCGCGACGTACTCGATGCCTTTTTCCTTCAGGTAAACCGGCAGCACTTCGGCGAGGAAGGCCGGACGGAAATACAGCGGCTTGGGGTCGGACTGCGCGCGCCTGATCAGCGTGTCCTCCTCCTCGCGCGTGGTGGTCTGGATATAGAGGATCAGCGTGTGCTCGGCCAGCAGCTCGACCACACCCGGCTCGTCCAACTCGCACAGGCTGCCGCCGACATCGTTGACGAAGTGCGGATAGCCGTAGATCTCCTGGCCCTTGCGGATGAAGCCCGGCACATCGCGCATCGCGGCAATCTCGCCTTCGCGGTAAGCGGCCTGGCGGCGCGAAAACTCGTCCAGCGACAGTCCGCCCCAGTCCGGCCCGCCGAGCTTGCCGACGAAGGTCAGCACCGGGCCGAGGTCGTGGATCTTGATGTTGTTCTTGATGTCGATCCAGTCGTTGCGCAGCAGTTCGCGCAGGAATGGCACGCTCATCGCCTGCTGCTTGATCAGGTCGAGGATCGGCTCGTCGAGATAGCGCGTGCCGATCCGGTAGTCGCCGGAAAAATGGAACCAGTCATGGTTGCGCAGCATGGTCGAGATATGCGTCTTGCCGACGCCGGACATGCCGAGCAGAGTGACGCGCTTGGTGGGCCAGGCGCGAAAGGATTCAGGGGTGAATTGCATGGTGTCGGTTTTCAGGGGATTAGCGCGAAGCCTACCGAAAAGCCATGCATTTAAAAAGGGTGCAGCCTCCCGGCGCACCCTGTTTGGTGCGACTTCGGTGCCCGAACGCACCATTCTGGGCAAACGCGAGGTACCGGTTCATGCACATCCGGACCGGCTCGCCTTCCAATCCGGCGGGTTGCCGGTGCTTGAACGAGGCCCCCCGCCTGCGGTCCTCTGGCACATGCCTTGCTTTCATCGCTGGCAGGGCTTTTCGTCCCCGCCAAGACACCCCAGCGGGAACCTCATGCGACAGGTCATGAGTACCCGGGTTTCGTTCATTTTTCTGTGTCAGGAACCCACCATGACAACAACCATCCTTCCGGGCACGAGCACAATCCATGCGTCAGCCTCGAATCAGGACCTATTCGAGCCATTGCCTCCCCCAGGCGAACATTCATGCATGCCCCCCAGGCCAGGCCGGTTCGCCAGCATCCATCGAGGCGACATTCAACTGGACGAACATGCCGCCACTGCTGATATCGATGACCTGGCCGACCACGTCGACATTACCCGTCTCCTGACCACGGTCACGACCCATCTGGTCGGCATGATCTACCGATGCCAGGTGGATGCGAACTGGACCATGGTCTATGTCAGCGAGCGCTGCCACCAGCTCACCGGTTACACGGCTGACGACATCATGTTCAGCAAACGCATCAGCTACGAGCAGATCACCCTGCAGGAAGACCGCGAAAGGGTCAGGCGCGACATCCTCGCCGAGCTCGAGCATAACGGGACGTTCGAAATCGAGTACCGCATCCGGCGTGCCGATGGTTGCGTGTGCTGGGTTCTGGAACGCGGCGTGGGAACGCGGAATGCATCCGGCGAACTGGTACACCTCGAGGGCTATATCCAGGACATCTCAGAGCAAATGGCCGCCAACGAAGCCATGCTGGAGGCGGTCCGCCGCTACAGCAGCATCTTCGAGCATGCAACCGAGGGCATTTTCCAGACCACGCCGGACGGCCGTTATCTCAACGCCAACCCGGCGCTGGCCCGAATATACGGCCATGACTCGGCGCGCGACCTGATCGAGTATCTGCATGACATCCGGCAGCAACTGTATGTATTGCCCGAAAGGCGCGAGGACTTCCTTGAGATCATGATGACCCGGGGCATGGTGCGCAATTTCGAATCCCAGGTTTACCGTCGCGATGGCAGCATCATCTGGATTTCGGAAAATGCGCGCGTTGTCCGGCACTCGGACGGCAGCGTGCAATTCTTCGAAGGCACGGTGGTCGACATCACCGAACGCAAGGAGTACGAAGCCAGGCTACTGCACCAGGCCAGTCACGACAGCCTGACCGGTCTGCCCAATCGGGCCGTGCTGCAAGACCGGATCGAACAGGCCGTCGCCAGGGCCAGGCGTGAAGGCAACCAGATGGCTGTAGTGTTCGTCGACCTGGATCACTTCAAGCTGATCAACGACAGCCTGGGACATCATGTAGGCGACCGTTTGCTGCTGGAAGTGGCGCACCGGCTGACTGACAGCGTGCGCAGCCACGACAGCGTCGTGCGCCAGGGCGGAGACGAATTCGTGCTTGTCCTCACCGAGCAGCACGGCGACAACGAGATCCTGTCGATCGTCAGCAGGATTCTGGATACCATTTCCCAGCCCTGGATGAATGACGGGCAGGAATACGGCCTGAGCTGCAGCATTGGCATCAGCTGCTTTCCCCAGGACGGCGAGAACGCCGACACCTTGCTGCGTTGCGCCGATGCCGCCATGTACAAGGCCAAGTCATCCGGGCGCAGCACCTATCATTTTTATACTCCGGAGCTGAACGACGCCATCAGCGAGCGCCTGGAACTGGAGAACAACTTGCGCCATGCGCTCGAGCGCAACGAGTTTCGCGTGCACTACCAGCCCAGGATCGACACGGCCAGCGGTCGGATCATCGGAGCTGAAGCACTGATCCGCTGGGAGTGCCCCGGAAGAGGACTGATTTCCCCCGACAGCTTTATTCCCATTGCCGAGGAAACGGGCCTGATCGTGCCGATCGGCCAGTGGATCCTGAACGAGGCATGCCGTCAGAACAGTGCTTGGCAACGCGCGGGGCTGCCGCCCATCAGCGTCTCGGTCAACCTGTCGCCGATCCAGTTTCGCCACGCCGGACTGGTCAAGGCGGTCGCCTCCGCGCTTCAGCAAGCGAACCTGTCGCCGTCCTTCCTTGAGCTGGAACTCACCGAATCATTTGTCATGCATGACGCAGAACGCATCAACGGCGCCATGAAATCCCTGAAATCCCTGGGGGTCGACATCTCGGTGGACGACTTTGGAACAGGCTATTCGAGCCTCAGCTACCTGAAGCGCTTCCCGGTCAATCGCCTCAAGGTGGACAAGAGCTTTGTACGCGGCATCGATACCGATCCCGACGATGCCGCCATCGTGCGCGCCATCATCACGCTCGGGCATTCGCTGGGCCTGAAAGTCGTGGCTGAGGGCGTGGAAACACACGCCCACCTGGCCTTCCTGCAACAGCAGGGCTGCGACGAACTGCAAGGCTATCATTTCAGCAGGCCCATCCCCGCTGCCGAAATGGGTGCCTTGCTGGCCGGTGTGTCCGCAGGGTCCTCATTGCTGGCCTCACCGGCCAAACAAGCCTTCCTGTCGTTGCTCGGATCGGCGCACCGCAGATAGCCCGCCCGGCCGAACCAGGCACCCTTGCATGGATGCCCGCTCGGCCAGTACGGGACCGGATCGTCCCGACTGCCCGATGACCCTCAGGCAGCCGCCGCCATCGTCGAATCTGCCACGATCATGTCCTGCTCGAATGCCTCGGGCATGAAGGGCATTTCGCCGACTTTCAGCAGGCGATACACATACTCAAGGGATACGACCTGGATCAGAATATCGCCCCTGTTCGCCCGTATGACCTGAGGTATCAGCGTGCCGCCCTCATGATTGGCGAAGGGAGTGTGCGTGATGTGATCGCTGCTGAATTCCGGAACGCCATGCAGTTCGTCGACCAGAAGTCCGATGCATTCAGACCCATGGCGCACCACGATGACCTGGCTGGTACGCGTGATTTCGCTGAGGCGCCCACGCACCATGAGTCCGAGATCGAATACCCAGATGAATCTGTCGATCTCGTTTTCGTGCTCGAGCGCCAGCATGCCAACCCGCCCTTCGATGCCGCCCATGGATATCGGCCGCAATTTCGAGGCTGGCAGCGCCTCCAGCACCTGCTCGGCCGGAATGGCAAACAGGTGGCCGTCGACAAAGCAGGTTGCGAACTGCCTTCCACCACGTTCAACCGCCTGGCTTTCGACCACGAAAGCGGGCTTGTTGCCCGACTGCACACGTTCGCGCACTTCCCCGAAATATTCGAACACGACCGCGATGATGTCTTCCCGGTAGCCATCGGAAACCTTGAACTCGCGATAGCCGCTGGATACGGTGCACCCCATGCTCGCATAGCGGCCATCGTGAATGGTGATGCCCGATGCGCTCTGGCCGTTTTTCAGGCCAAGGGTCCCGGCATCGATATCCAGTTGGGTGCCGACCGGACGCGCCGGGTCGGTGCTGGCGATGATGTGGCCCAGGCGATTGATAAAGAATGCCGTCGTGCCGGGCTTTTCATTGAGCCCGCCTTGCAGCATGGTCGACAGTTCGGGCGCGGCATCGAACACGATTCCGATACCGCCGACGACCACGTTCGGTTGATCGGGATGGCGGATGGCCGCATGGTAGACATAGGTCGGTTGCGCGTCATACATCGGCGTCGGCGCAAATGGCGTGACGTGATAATCCTGTTCGCTGGCCAGCGACATCACCGCCTGAAGGGTCACGTGCCCGATGCTGGTCCCGACCATTGCCGTGTCTTCGCCTTTCAGCTCCAGTCGGGTGGCGGCAATGATCCGGCCACTGGCGTCATACACGAACAGACGCGTGTAGACGGTATACAGGCTGTTGATATAAGTCAGGATGTCCGTGATCCCCTTGAGCATGGCATCGGTCCGCGTCGGGGCGGCCAGGACATTGCGCAATGCCGGTGTCAGCGCCCACCAGCGACAGTCGTTTGCGCGTTCGTACAGGTTTCGGTCGAGCAGGTCGACCAGCAGATGCGACATGAACTCCGTCCCTCTCAGGCTTGAGTTCATCACCGTTTCATACAGGTTCGAAATGGATTGCGAGAACAGTTCATTGCTGCGGTTGCCGGTTTCGCTGATCTGTTCCAGAACCGACTTCAACTGTTGCAGGTTGCCGCCTTGTCCGGCAGTCATCACCTGACCGTTCCACACCACGCGCTGGATCGTCTCGGCCGCCTGCATGATTTTGTAAAGTGGAGGCGAGAAACTCTGGGCATGCGACAGCAAGCCCTCTGCGACTGCCTGATCCAGAGAAGCCATCGGCCGGTCGCCCCCTTCCATGAAGGCCACATCGACCGGAACCATGACCTGGCCCTGCCAGCCGGGCGGCCCCATATAGCCCTGGTAGCCCTCTGCGCTGAAAGTCTGCACCAGGTATTTTCGCCCGCCGAACATCATCAGGCGCGTGCTGTCGGTGCGGTTGACCGGAACGATCGCTCCGACAGGCACCCACAGCTCGTCGGCGCTGGCAATGACGCGATTGTCGCTATCGAGCAGCAGCATGATGGAGCGTTCATCAGGGTCGCGATGCGATTCGAAAATGCCCTTCATTTCCTTCTCGAAATCGAAGCACAGGCACAACAACCCGACCACAGCGCCCGTCACGGGATGCAGCATCCGCTGCGAGTAGACCAGCGCCTTGTCCTTGCCGGGTCGCAAATCGGTCGGACGGAAGGTTTCAACGTAGCGCTCCGATTCCAGCGTGCGGACAATCAGGGGGTCGACACTGCCCTCCACCTCGGCGTGCTCGTCGATCTGAACCAGGACATTGCCCTCGCTGTCCAGCAGCATGATTTCATCGTAAACGCTGTACTTGCTGCGGTAGGCCAGCAGGCGGGCATGGATGGCGGACACATCCGATTGCTGGCCTGCGACGAATTCGCACAGTTCCCGGTCAGTCGCAAGAAATCCGACATCGGCCGTGCGCTCGTAGAGATTGCGCACCACGATGTCGATCACATAGTGCGCCTTGGTACCGATTTCCATCAGGACATTGGCACATTTTTCGTGCACCAGGCTCGAAACCAGTTCATGTTCGAGCTGATCGAATCCCGCTCGAGTGGTCGCCATGGTTTGCAGAATCGACTTGGTCTCGGCCAGGTAATTCATCCTGGCCGACGACTCGATCATGCGCCACATGAGGTTCAACTCGCGCAGCGACTGCTCGCTGCGGACGACATCACGCATGTACGGAAGAAAGACATCGTTTTTGTGGATTGTTGCGGAACTCATGCTGGTCATCCCCTGGGTACTTGAAAGTTGTGACAACAACCATCAAGCAAGTAGCAGACCAACTACGTGGTTTTACGTATGCAGGCATGACCCGTGCCGTTTGGCGGCCGCGAAGACAGAACGATTCCAGTGCAGCCAGGCTGGCCAGCGCTGATCGCGCAAAGCACCAACTGCTAACTGCCGGATTTCACCATCTGGTGATAGGCAGCCGCCGCAAGACTGCGGATCTCGCCGGACGCAATCTGGCCCGACAGGGCATAGCCGAAGTCGCGGTCGATCCAGTAGAACACGTCCACGCCATTCTCGGACGCATGCCGGAAGGCGGCTTCGGCCGTTTCCTTTGCCGCGCGCCGCACATACAAGGTGACACGCCGCGCCTGCGCATCCTCGTACATGAACTGCGCGACGGGGCCCGACTCGCCAGAAAGCAGGCGGCCACCCAGCAGTTCAAAACCGAGCGCAGTAAAATCCGGCGCCTTGAGTTCGGTGCCGATCCGTTTCGACAACCAGTTCACCAGATGCTGGCTGTCTGCCGCGCTCACCTCGACCGGATGCCGGACCTCAGGACTGAATACGACATGGGCAATGGCGGCGTCGCGAACCAGCGGCGCAGGCGCCGCCATGTAGGCGCTCGACTGCTGGCCGAGGCCGTAGCCGACAAGACCGCTCGCCGCCAATGCGAGCACAGCCGCCACGGCCTTGTAGGGCGTGCGCACCGGTTGCCGCCTGGCGGCGCGCACCAGATGGATCGGCAGCGGTTCATTCAGCACCGGATCGAAGGCCGCATGCAGCGCCTGGTTCTGCCTGGCCCATTCCTGGACGCGCGCGGCATCGTCCGGGTGCGCAGCCAGCCAGGCCTCGACCTCGATCCGGCGCGCATCGGACAGCGAGCCGTCGACAAAGGC
>JBFHQA010000118.1:0-8355 GCA_041592455.1 Thiobacillus sp.
AAAAGCGCGGCCGGTCCGCGCTTTTTTCTTTTCTGGAGTTTGAGTCATGGTCAACGTCACGCTTCCCGATGGTTCCGTCCGACAGTTCGACGCGCCGGTCACGGTCGCGCAGGTGGCTTCCAGCATCGGTGCCGGCCTCGCCAAGGCGGCGCTGGCCGGTCGGGTCGACGGCAAGCTGGTCGACACCAGCCATGTGATCGACGCGGACGCGCAGCTGTCCATCGTCACCGACAAGGACGCCGACGGCCTCGACATGATTCGCCACTCCACCGCGCACCTGCTGGCGTACGCGGTAAAGTCGCTGTTCCCGGATGCACAAGTCACGATCGGCCCGGTGATCGAGGACGGCTTCTATTACGATTTTTCGTACAAGCGCCCGTTCACGCCGGAAGATCTGGTGGCGATCGAGAAGAAAATGGCCGAGCTGGCCAAGCAGGACATCCCGGTGACGCGCAGCGTGATGCCGCGCGACAAGGCCGTGACCTTCTTCAAGGAGATGGGCGAGGTCTACAAGGCCGAGATCATCGCGTCGATTCCCTCCAACGAGGATATCTCGTTGTACCGCGAAGGCGATTTCATCGACCTGTGCCGCGGCCCGCACGTGCCGTCGACCGGCAAGCTCAAGCATTTCAAGCTGATGAAGCTGGCCGGCGCCTACTGGCGCGGCGATTCGAAGAACGAGATGCTGCAGCGCGTGTACGGCACGGCCTGGGCGAAGAAGGAAGACCTCGAGGCCTACCTGCACCGCCTGGAAGAGGCCGAGAAACGCGACCACCGCCGGCTGGCCAAGCAGCTTGACCTGCTGCACATGCAGGATGAGGCGCCGGGGATGGTGTTCTGGCACCCCAAGGGCTGGATCGTCTGGCAGCAGATCGAGCAGTACATGCGCCAGAAGTTCGTCGAATACGGCTACCAGGAAGTGCGCACGCCGGCCGTGATGGACCGCAGCATGTGGGAAAAGTCCGGCCACTGGGAGAACTACCACGAGAACATGTTCACGACGTCGTCCGAGAGCCGCGACTACGCCGTCAAGCCGATGAACTGCCCGGGCCACGTGCAGATCTTCAACAGCGGCCTGCATTCGTACCGCGACCTGCCGATGCGCCTGGCCGAGTTCGGCTCGTGCCACCGCAACGAGCCGTCGGGCGCGCTGCACGGCATCATGCGCGTGCGTGGCTTTACCCAGGACGACGCGCACATCTTCTGCACCGAAGACCAGATCGAGAAGGAGGTCGCCGACTTCATCGTCATGCTGGAGAAGTGCTACGCCGATTTCGGCTTCCACGACGTGCTGGTCAAGCTGTCGACCCGGCCCGAGAAGCGCGTCGGTTCGGACGAGAGCTGGGACAAGGCCGAGGCCGCGCTGGCGGCGGCGCTGGAGCAGAACAAGCTGGCCTTCGACCTACAGCCGGGCGAGGGCGCCTTCTACGGCCCCAAGATCGAGTTCACGCTGAAGGACTCGATCGGCCGGTTGTGGCAGTGCGGCACGATCCAGCTCGATTTCAACCTGCCGATGCGGCTGGGCGCCGAGTTCGTCGACGAGGACAACAGCCGCAAGACGCCGGTGATGCTGCATCGCGCCATCCTCGGTTCGATGGAGCGCTTCATCGGCATCCTGATCGAGCACCACGCCGGCAACTTCCCGCTGTGGCTGGCGCCGGTCCAGGTCATCGTCATGAATATCAGCGAGCGCCAGACCGAATATGCCGAAAAAGTCACACAGGCGTTGCGCCAGGCCGGCATCCGGGCTATATCAGACTTGAGTAATAATAAAATTACCTATAAAATCCGGGAACATAGCTTGCAGAAGCTGCCTTATCAGGTGGTCGTCGGCGACAAGGAAGTGGAGACCGAAGTGGTCGCCGTCCGTGCCCGCGGCAACCAGGACCTGGGGCAGATGAGTCTGGAAGCCTTGATTTCACGCATGAAGGACGAGGTTCTCGCGCGGCAGTAAGCGAATACGGATGAGGCGTCGGATTCGGTTCCGCGCCTCATGATTTATTTTAAGGTCAGTATTTTGGGGCCTGGTACATCAGTGCCAGGCATGTCTGGCCCGGACGAAATTATCCGGGTATTGTTTTGGAGAACGGCTCATCGCGACAGAAAAGAAGCAGACACGCATCAATGGTGAAATTACAGCCCCTGAGGTGCGTTTGGTCGGTACAGAAGGCGAGCAGCTTGGCATCGTAAAGGTTTACGAAGCGCTGCGTCAGGCAGAAGATGCTGATCTGGACCTGGTGGAAATTGCCCCGACGGCTCAGCCGCCCGTGTGCAAGATCATGGACTACGGCAAGTTCAAGTACCAGGAAAGCAAGAAGCAGCACGAAGCCAAGCTGAAGCAGAAGCAGGTCCAGATCAAGGAAATCAAGTTCCGCCCGGGTACGGATGAAGGCGATTACCAGATCAAGCTGCGCAACCTGATCAAGTTTCTGGAAGAAGGCGACAAGACCAAGATCACCCTGCGTTTCCGCGGGCGCGAAATGGCCCACCAGGAAATCGGCATGAACCAGTTGCGGCGCGTGTCGAACGACCTGGCCGAAATTGCGGTGGTCGAGCAGTTTCCCAAGATGGAAGGCCGTCAGCTCGTGATGATGCTGGCGCCGAAGAAGAAGTAAGGTTTACGAGACCGGCGTTTCTCGGTTCATGCTGGCAAAGCTGGCAGGACCCATACGCCACACAATACGTGCAGTCGGGTTGGTGAAGCATTCCACGTCGTGGGATCACCTGGCCGCATGAGATAAAAGGAAGCATCATGCCCAAGATGAAGAGCAAGAGCGGCGCCGCCAAGCGGTTCCGTGCGCTGGGTAGCGGCAAGTTCAAGCGCTCCCACGCGTTCATGCGTCACATTCTCACCAAGAAGAGCACCAAGCGTAAGCGTCAGCTGCGCGGTACCGAACCGGTCAATGCAAGCAATCACAAGTCGATTGCCCGCATGTTGCCCTACGCATAAAGGAGAGAAAGCATGCCACGCGTCAAACGGGGCGTAACCGCCCGCGCCAGCCACAAGAAGATCCTCGATGCCGCCAAGGGCTATCGCGGTCGTCGTAAAAACGTATTCCGCGTTGCCAATGAAGCGGTGATGAAGGCTGGTCAATACCAGTATCGTGACCGTCGTCAGCGCAAGCGCCAGTTCCGCGCACTGTGGATCGCCCGTATCAACGCCGCTTCGCGTCAGCATGGCCTGACCTACAGCGTGTTCATGAACGGCCTGTCCCGTGCCGAAATCGGCATCGACCGCAAGGTATTGTCCGACATCGCGATCTTCGACCAGGATGCCTTTGCCAAGATCGTCGAGCAGGTCAAGGCCAAGCTGGCAGCCTAAGCTGTCAAACTGTCACAAAAAAAGGCCGCAAGGCCTTTTTTTGTTGGCAGTTTCATTTCCCGATCAGGGGCAGGGCCACACGTCCCCTGATCCGGAAATGGACTAAGCGAAACGAGAACACGCCATGCGCAATCCCAACGAAATCGTTGCCGACGCCCTGAACGCCATCCTGTCCTGCCCCGACCTGCCGATGCTGGAGCAGGTGAAGGCGACCTATCTGGGCAAGAGCGGCCAGTTGACCGAGTTGCTGAAGAGCCTGGGGGCGATGCCCGCAGACGAGCGCAAGACCGCAGGGGCGCGCATCAACGAAGCCAAGCAGGCGGTGGAAGTGGCGCTCAGGGAGCGTCGCGAGGCGCTGCAGCAGGCCGAGCTGGACCGCCAGTTGGCGGCCGAGACGCTGGACGTGACGCTGCCGGGCCGCGGCCTGTCGCGCGGCGGCCTGCATCCGGTGTCGCGCACGCTGTCGCGCATCCAGTCGCTGTTCCGCTCGATCGGCTTCGAGGTGGCGACGGGGCCCGAGGTCGAGACCGACTTCTACAACTTCACCGCGCTCAATATCCCGGAAGACCACCCGGCCCGGGCGATGCACGACACCTTCTACCTGAACAGCGGCGAGCTGCTGCGCACCCACACCTCGCCGGTCCAGGTGCGCCACATGCAGGCCCACCAGCCGCCGCTGCGCATCATCGCGCCGGGGCGCGTGTACCGCTGCGACTCCGACGTGACGCACACGCCGATGTTCCACCAGATCGAAGGCCTGTGGGTCGACGAGTCGGTATCGTTCGCCGACCTGAAGGGCGTGCTGGCCGACTTCATGCGCAACTTCTTCGAGCGCGACGATTTGCCGGTGCGCTTCCGTCCGTCGTTCTTCCCGTTTACCGAGCCGTCGGCCGAGATGGACATCGGCTGCGTGATGTGCGGCGGCGAAGGCTGCCGGGTGTGCTCGCACACCGGCTGGCTCGAGGTGCTGGGCTGCGGCATGGTGCACCCCAACGTGTTCAAGCATGTCGACATCGATACCGAGCGCTATGTCGGTTTTGCGTTCGGCCTGGGCGTCGAGCGTCTGGCCATGCTGCGCTACGGGGTCGACGACCTGCGACTGTTCTTCGAGAATGATCTTCGCTTCCTTAAGCAATTCAATTAATTAGAGCGCATTCATCATGCAATTTCCTGAATCCTGGCTGCGAAATCTCGTTAATCCTGCCCTCGATACCGCGCAACTGGCCCATCAGGTGACCATGGCCGGCCTCGAGGTGGAAGCGCTGGCGCCGGCCGCGCCACCGTTCAACAACGTGGTGGTGGCCGAAATCCTGATGGCCGAGAAACATCCCGACGCCGACCGCCTGCGCGTGTGCCAGGTCGACGTGGGCGAAGCCGCGCCGATTACCATCGTGTGCGGCGCGCCCAATGCCGCGGCCGGCCTCAAGGTGCCGTGCGCGCGCCCCGGCGCGAAGCTGCCCGGCATCGAGATCAAGGTGGCCAAGGTGCGCGGGGTCGAATCCTTCGGCATGCTGTGCTCGACCAAGGAACTGGGCCTGGAAGGCGCGGCCGACGGCCTGATGGTGCTGCCGGACGACGCGCCGGTGGGCGAGGATTTCCGCAACTGGCTCAACCTCGACGACACGCTGATCACCCTGAAGCTGACGCCGAACCGGGCGGACTGCCTGTCGATGCAGGGACTGGCGCGCGAGGTGGGCGCGATCACCGGCGCCGACGTGCGCCTGCCGCAGATTCACGAGGCCGCGGTCACGATCCAGGACACCGTGCCGGTGCAGGTATCGGCCAGCGAGGCATGCCCGCTGTACGTCGGCCGCGTGGTGCGCGGCATCAACGCGCAGGCGGCCACGCCGCGCTGGATGGCCGAACGCCTCGAGCGCAGCGGCATCCGTCCGCTGCTGGCGCCGGTCGACGTCACCAACTACGTGATGCTCGAGCTGGGCCAGCCGATGCATGCCTTTGCCCTGTCGCGCCTGAACGGCGGCATCGAGGTACGGATGGCGCAGGCGGGCGAAAAGCTGGAGCTGCTGAACGGCCAGACCGCCGAGCTCGCGCCCGACATGCTGGTGATCGCCGACCAGGCCGGCCCCGTGGCGCTGGCCGGCATCATGGGCGGGCTGCCCACCAGCGTCGAGAACGTCACCGTCGACGTGTTCCTGGAAGCCGCATTCTTTGCACCCGCGGCCGTGGCCGGCCGGGCCAGACGGCTGGGGCTGTCCACCGACTCGTCGCACCGCTTCGAGCGCGGCGTCGACTTTGGCGCCACCCGCCAGGCGATGGAGCGTGCCACCGAACTGCTGGTCAGCATCTGTGGCGGTCAGGTCGGGCCGATCACCGAGGCGCAGGCGAGCCTGCCGCAGCGCGCGCCGATCAGGCTGCGGCTGTCCCGCCTCAAGCGCGTGGCCGGGATCGAGATGGATGGCGACCAGGTTGCGCGCGGCCTGGTGGCATTGGGCGCCCAGGTCGACCGCCAGGGTGACGAACTCGTCGTCACGCCGCCGAGCTTCCGCTTCGACCTCGCGATCGAAGAAGACCTGATCGAAGAAGCGGTGCGCCTGTTCGGCTACGACAACATTCCGGCCCAGCCGCCGGCCGCGCCTTCGCGCATGCTGCCGCACGACGAAACCCGGCTGGGCGACGATGCGCTGCGCCAGATGATGGTGGGCCTGGATTACCAGGAGGTCATCACCTACAGCTTCGTCGACCCGGCCTGGGAGCAGGCGCTGGACGCCGATGCCCGGCCACTGGCCCTGGCCAACCCGATCGCCAGCCAGCTATCGGTGATGCGCACCACGCTGTGGGGCGGCCTGATCGAGACCCTGCGCAACAACCTCAACCGCCAGCAGGAGCGCGTGCGCATCTTCGAGCTGGGGCGGGTCTACGCCTCGCTCGAAGCGCAGCCGATGAAGCTGGGCGCCCTGATCTATGGCGACGCGAACCCGGAGCAGTGGGGCGTGCCGTCTCGCCGGGTGGATTTCTTCGACCTCAAGGGCGACCTGGAGCGCCTGTTCGGCCGGGCCCTGGATACCCGTCGCGGCTCCCATCCCGCCCTGCATCCGGGCCAGAGCGCCGAAATCTGGATGAACGGCCGCCCGATCGGCTGGGTCGGCGCCTTGCATCCGCGCCTGGTGCAGGCCTTCGACCTGCCGACGCCGCCCGTGCTGTTCGAGATCGACAGCAACGTGCTGGGCGAACGCCGCCTGCCGAAGCATGCCTCGCAGTCGCGATTCCCTCAGGTTCGCCGCGACCTGGCGTTCGTGATGGAAATCGACACTCCGGCCGGCGAGCTGGTGGCAGCATTGCGCGCCGAGGCCCCGGCCCTGGTCCGGTCGATCGACGTGTTCGACGAATACCGGGGCAAGGGTGTGGCAGAAAACCAAAAAAGCCTTGCAATCCGGGTAGTTATGCAAGATACTGAACGCACATTGACGGATCAGGGAGTGGAGGACGCAGTCCAGAAACTGGTCGAAACCGCGCGTCGTCAGTGCAATGCCAGTTTGCGTGCGTGACGCTTTTTCTCACGAGCCCTCTCTGCCAACAAGAACATGACCACCCTCACCAAAGCTGACCTGGCCGAACTACTTTTCGAAAAAGTGGGGCTGAACAAACGCGAAGCCAAAGACGTCGTCGAATCGTTTTTCGACGAAATCCGCCTGTCGCTCGAAAAGGGCGACATCGTCAAACTGTCCGGTTTCGGCAATTTTCAGTGCCGCGAGAAGCCGCAGCGTCCCGGCCGCAACCCCAAGACCGGTGAAGAAATGCCGATTTCCGCGCGCCGCGTGGTGACATTCCACGCCAGCCAGAAACTCAAATCGCAAGTTGAAGGCGCCCAAATTGGAACGCCAGCCGCGGAGTGAACTGCCGCCGATTCCGGCGAAACGCTATTTCACCATCGGTGAAGTGTCCGAGCTGTGCGCCGTCAAGGCGCACGTGCTGCGCTACTGGGAGCAGGAATTCACCCAGCTGCGTCCGGTCAAGCGGCGCGGCAACCGCCGCTACTACCAGCATCACGAAGTCCTGCTGATCCGGCGCATCCGCGAATTGCTGTACGAGGAAGGCTTTACCATCAGCGGTGCGCGGCAGCGGCTGGAGCACGATGCCGACGCCACGCCCGAGGCGGCCCAGGCTCCGGAAGCACGCGCGCCGCTGGATATCGCAAAGCTGCGCGCAGAAATCACCGATATTCTTAAAATATTGGGCTGACGGGCTTCCTCCCGGCGCGGCTTGTCTGTTAGAATCTCGGGCTTCGTCGGGGCGTAGCGCAGCCTGGTAGCGCACCTGCATGGGGTGCAGGGGGTCGGAAGTTCGAATCTTCTCGCCCCGACCAATAAATCCAAGAATCTGGGTCGGGTAACACCGGCCCTTTTTCTTTTCGGCGGCCAAAACCCTATTGTCCTTGTGTCATCGGCAATGCACGGTAGAGGCGCTATGATTCATCGTTTGTTCAATATCAGGAGAGAGCTATGGAACACACTTTGCCCGCACTGCCCTTCGCCATGGACGCGCTTGAGCCGCACATGTCCAAGGAAACCTTCGAATACCACTACGCCAAGCACCACCAGGCCTATGTGACCAACCTCAACAACCTGATCAAGGGCACCGACTTCGAGAACAAGTCGCTCGAGGACATCGTCAAGTCCGCGCCCGCCGGCGGCATCTACAACAACGCCGCCCAGGTGTCGAATCACACCTTCTTCTGGAGCTGCCTGACCCCCAACGGTGGCGGTGCTCCGTCCGGCGCGCTGGCCGATGCCATCAATGCCAAGTGGGGCAGCTACGACGAATTCAAGAAGGCTTTCCAGGCGAGCGCCGTCGGCAACTTCGGTTCCGGCTGGACCTGGCTGGTGAAGAAGGCAGACGGCTCCGTCGACATCGTCAACATGGGCGCCGCCGGCACCCCGCTGACTACTGCCGACACCCCGCTGCTGTGCATCGACGTGTGGGAGCACGCCTACTACATCGATTACCGCAACATGCGTCCCAAGTTCGTCGAGACCTTCCTCAACAACCTGGTGAACTGGAAGTTTGCTGAAGCC
>JBFHQA010000119.1:0-8349 GCA_041592455.1 Thiobacillus sp.
CGATGCGACTATGATCCCGTAACCAATACCAAGCGCAAGATGAATGCCAAGCCGTTCTTCGCCAAGGAACAGCGAGCGAAGTACACCTCCGCCTGGCATGACCGAACCGACAAAAGTGGCGATTAACGAGATGAGTAGGCCGACAGCAAAGAGATAGCCTGCCACGGCTTTGCGATCCGAATATGCCTGCTCCGTGACTAATATGCGCCACAGCACGACTGCTGCCGCGGCGATAACAACGATTAGCCCCTCGACTTCCGTACCCATTTTCCCCTGTTAATGCCAAATGGAGTCAGACACTATTATTACTGACCGCCCTCAACGCCAGGCCTTTTCGGCTTCATCGACCCCGCAATCATCTTGTACTGCAGGAACCGCGTCTCGATCTGGCCGTTGAACAACACGATGCGGCGGCTGGCCTTGAGTCCGATCGCCTTCGGCAGCATGGGGTCGCCCGAGATCATCCACGCCTCCCAGCCGGCAAAGTGCTGCTTCAGCCAGTCGCCGAGCAGCGGGTACCAGTCGGCCAGGTCGTCGACTTCGCCGATGCGCTCGCCGTAGGGCGGGTTGGTGACGATGGTGCCGACTGCTGTCGGCGGCTTGAGGTCGAGCGCGTCGGATTCTTGCAACTCGATGGCGTCGGCGTAGCCGGCGGCGGCGAGGTTGTTGCGGGCCTTGTCGAGCACCCAGCGGTCGTGGTCGGCGCCGAAGATCGGCAGCTTGGCGAGCGGCTTTTCCCTTGATTGTTCTTCGGCCTTGATGCGCTGCCACAACGCAGCGTCGAAATCGCGGTAGTGCTCGAAGGCAAAATGACGGCTACGCCCCGGCGCCCGGTTCAGCGCCATGTCGGCCGCTTCGATCAGGATGGTGCCGGCGCCGCACATCGGATCGAAAAGCGGCGTGCCGGGCTGCCAGCCCGAGAGCATGAGCATGCCGGCGGCGAGGTTTTCCTTGATCGATGCGGCGCTGGCCTCGCGCTTGAAGCCGCGCTTGAACAGCGGCTCGCCGCTGGTGTCGAGGTAGAAGGTGACGGCGTCGGGCGTGAAGAAGGCGTACACCGGCACGTCGGGCGCTGAGGGGTCGACGCTCGGACGGGCGCGGGTCTCTTCGCGGAAGCGGTCGCAGATCGCGTCCTTGATCTTGAGCGTGATGAAGTTGAGGCTTTTCAAGGGCGCATTCTGCGCGCCCACTTTCACCGCGATGGTCTTGTCGACGTCGAACCAGTCCGGCCACGGCAGGTCGAGCGCGGCGCGGTAGATGTGCTCTTCCTTCCTGTAGCGCGTGTAGCCGACCTTGCGCAGGATGCGCGTGGCGATGCGCGAGGTGAGGTTGGCGCGCATCTCGGCTGCGGCGTCGGCAGTGAAGAGCACGCCGGCCGGCAGCTGGCGCACGACCTTCGCACCCGCCCCGGTCAGTTCCTGTTCGAGCAGGTCTTCGAGGCCGCGCGGGCAGGTGGCGAAATGGCTGGCAGGCGGCAAGGCCTCGCGCTGCGGCTTCTCATGACGCGCCGCATCGCGCGAGGGGCGAGCGGCGTGCGGCGTTTTGGGGCGGGCGTTCGGTTTCAAACGGATACTTTCTTAAAAGGGCTTCAATACGACCAGCAGCACGACGACCAGCAGCACGATGACCGGAATTTCATTGAACCAGCGGAACCAGACATGCGATTTGGTGTTCTGTCTGGATTCGAACGCACGCAGCAGGCTTTTGCAGACATGGTGGTAACCGACCAGCCCGGCCACCAGCGCGAGCTTGGCCCACATCCAGTTCATGCTGAGCGGAAAGTACGCGAGCCACAGCCAGGTGCCGGTGACGAGCGTGAGCCACATGATCGGGGTGACGAAGCGATACAATTTGCGCGCCATCACGAGCAGGCGGTCGTAGGCCGCGTCGTTGCCTTCCATCGCCAGGTTGACGAAGAGGCGCGGCAGGTAGAACAGGCCGGCGAACCAGCTGACCACCATCACGATATGAAACGATTTCAGCCACAGCATGGATAAGAAAGCCTTTATCAAGAAATGGACGCCGAGTCCGCTGACCCTGATTTTACTGGGTTTGATCGCGTACCTGTGGTTTCGCCCGCCGGCCGAGGTGACCGACGAGAACACGGCGGCACCGCCCTGGCAGGTGACGCTCACCGACGGGCGGGTGCTGACGAGCGAATCGCTCAAGGGCAAGGTCGTGCTGGTGAACTTCTGGGCGACCTGGTGCCCCTACTGCCGCAAGGAAAAGCCGGTGATCGAGGATTTCTGGAACGACTACCGCGACCGCGGCTTCGAGGTGGTGTCGATCAGCATCGACGACACGCCCGAGCAAATCAGCACGTGGATGGCCGACAAGGACTACGTGTTCATGGCCGCGCCGACCAACGCCTCGGTCCTGGCAGCCTTCGGCCACGTGGCGAGCGTGCCGACCTCGTTCATCGTCGACGCCGACGGTTCCATTCGACACAAGATCGCCGGACAGGTGCATTATCCCCGGCTGGAAAACCTGGTAGAGCCGCTGTTGCAGGCGGCCGCACGATGATGGAAGCACGCCGCGAAGTAATGGACCGACTCGACGAACTCGAAGCCAAGATGGCCTTCGCCGAAGACCTGATCGAAACGCTCAACCAGACCGTGGTCCGCCAGCAGGCACAGATCGATTCGCTGCAGCAGCAGCTGCGTCTGCTGCACCAGCAGTTGAAGACCATCCAGCCGGATGAAACCCGCAACCTGCGCGACGATATCCCGCCGCACTACTGACCCGGCGAGACGGCAGGGCTGAGGGCCGTGTTCGAGCCGCCCGCTTCGTGCCGGCGGAGGCCCGGTGTTCTAGTGAACGGCCCCTGCGTCCGCCAGGACCTGTGAATCGGTCAGCAGGGCAATCATGTCCGGCTCGGGCATGGGGTGGGCATAAAAATACCCCTGAGCAAACCGGCAGCCATGCCGCAGCAGAAATGCCTGCTGGTCGGCCTGCTCGACGCCTTCGGCCACCACCTGGATGTCGAGGCTGCTCGACATGGCGAGAATGGCCTGGACAATGGCTGCGTCGTCCTTGTCGACGGCGATGTCCCGGATAAAGCTGCGATCGATCTTGAGTTCGCTGATCGGCAGGAGCTTCAGCCGGCTGAGCGAGGAGTGGCCCGTGCCGAAATCATCGATGGCGATGCTGACGCCGGTCCGGCGCAAGGCTTCCAGCATGTCCACACCGGCGGTTCCGCTTTCCATGATGCTGCTCTCGGTCAGCTCCAGGGTGATGCACCCGGGTGACACCCCGGTTTCATTCAGGATCGCTTTCAGGCGGCCGGGGAGTGTTTTCTGGAGCAGTTGCTTGCCAGACAGGTTGACGTGCATGGCGAAATGGTCGAGCGGAATGCCCTGCTTGTGCCACCGGCCAAGCGCCCGGCAGACTTCCTCGATCACCCACTCACCCATCGGAATGATCAGGCCCGTGTCTTCGGCCAGCGGGATGAAGTGATCGGGCGGGATGGCGCCTTCTTCGGCGTCGTGCCACCGCAGCAGCGCCTCGGCGCCGCAGAAGCGCCCGCTCTCCAGGCATACCAGGGGCTGGTAGAACACCTCCAGGGCACGCTGCTCGAACGCGTGGTGCAAGCGCGATTCCAGGTGGATGCGGCGCATGGCGCGTTCGGTGATGCCCTGTTCGTAGAAATTGAACGTGTTGCGCCCGCTCTCCTTTGCCTTGTACATGGCGGCATCGGCGTACTTCATCAGTGAGTCGGCGTCGCTGCCATCCTCGGGATACAGGCTGATGCCCACGCTGGCGGAGAGATGCAGCGGATAGTTGCCGATCATCAGCATCTTTTCCAGCACGTGGATGATTTTTTCCGCCACGGTGGCGGCGTCCTGGGTATCGCGCAGGCTCTCGATCAGCACGACGAACTCGTCCCCGCCCAGGCGGGCCAGGGTATCCTCGTCGCGCATCAATTCGCTCAGGCGATCGGCCGCCACCCTCAGCACCGCGTCACCCACGGCGTGGCCCAGGCTGTCGTTGATGGTCTTGAAGCGGTCGAGGTCGATGAACAGCAAGGCCATGCGGCCGCCCGACCGCTCGGCGCGGCTGGCGGCATGCGCCAGCCGGTCCATCAGCAAGGCGCGGTTCGGCAGGCCGGTCAGCCCGTCGTGGTATGCCATGTATTCCAGATGGGCATCCTTTTCCTGCAGCATCAGCTCGGTCCGCTTGCGCTCGGTGATGTCCTGCACCGTGCCGATCATGCGAACGGGCTTGCCCTGCGGGTCCAGCAATACCTCGGCGTTCTCGTGCACGAACCTGATCGACCCATCCGGCCTGACGATTCGATGATCGATGGCATACGGCATGCCGGTTTGCATCGCGTCCTGGACAGCCGCCTTGACGGCCTCGCGATCGTCGGGGTGGACCCGCTCCAGGAATGCGTCGTAGCTCGCCCCAAAGGCCGAGGGCGCAATGCCGAACAGGTGATAAATGCCATCCGACCAGAACAGCCGGTTGTCCGGGATATGCCAGTCCCAGTTGCCGAGCTGAGCGATGCGCTGTG
The DNA here is from genome assembly GCA_041592455.1 of Thiobacillus sp. Taxonomy (GTDB): domain Bacteria; phylum Pseudomonadota; class Gammaproteobacteria; order Burkholderiales; family Thiobacillaceae; genus Thiobacillus. The sequence continues at coordinate 4,514 of JBFHQA010000119.1, forward strand.
CCCGGTCCAGGCTCTCCTTGGTTTCCCCCAGTTGCAGCGAAGCGTGCGCGATCTGGCGGTTCTTGCGGACCAGTACCAGCAGGAAGGCCCCGAGGGTCACCAGCAACAGGGCCACCAGCCCGTACAGCGTGCCGAGGATGACAGCGCGGTTGGCTTCGTAGAAAGAGGGCAGCGGGTTGCGCAGCTTCACCTGCCCGGACAGGTTGCGGGGAAGGGCCAGCCCCGACTTCACCATTTCCGACTCGTCCAGCACGTAGACATTGGGGCTTTGCAGGATCGGCGGAAGGTCCGCGACAGGGGTGCCCTGCAAGTGACGGACCAGCAGCCCGGCAGCGGCTCGCCCCTGTGCCGGGCCGCTGGTAACGTAGCCCCCGAGCACGCCGGGATACAGGTAGGCATCCTCCATGCTCATCACGACGAAGTGCCCCGCCTGGACGATGGCGCGCATCGTTTCCGGCAACGTGAGCGTGCGCCCGGACGCATCGGTGATGGCCCCCAGGGTCGTCAGGAACACGAAGCGGTCCAGGTGCTGCGCCAGTTGCGCGACCAGATCATCGATCCGGCTGCTGGAGATGAAGTTGGCCCGGATATCGGGCTGCTGCTGCAGTTTCTGGCGTATTTCGCTTTCGATGGCCGCATAGGTCTCGGAGGCATCGCCCAGGATGGCAACATTCCGAACATTCGGATCGAATCGCCGCATCAGGTCCAGGTTGGGCACGATCTCCTTTTTCTCGAACACGCCGGTCGTGCGCGCCGGATCGAGATGCTGCCGGATATCGAGATTGTTGACGCCCGAGAAAAACACCGGAACCCCGGGAAATATCTGGTCCAGATGCGTCAGCGCGAAAGTCAGCGCGTTGTCGTCGGTGACATAGATCGCCGCTGGCCGATACCCTTGGTATTTCTGGCGAAGATGATCGGCGATCAGGTCGGCATACCCGGGGCCATAGCCCGCCCGCTTGGTGTCGAGGTATTCGACATTCAGCGAATACGCACGCGTGGGGTCCTCGTCCAGTGCCTGAACGAATCCCTGGTGTTGTCCCTTGGTCCAGGGATATTCCTGGCTGTAGGCATGTAAGACGAAAACCTGCGTGGAAACAGCCGCCTGAGCATAACAACACCACGACAACAGCAGCAGCTGCACAAGTCTCATGGTATGAACACGGATTTCTACTAATAGTGTATCGGCACGCCTGATGGAACCTGTAGGGCTCCGGGGCCAATTGATTTGAGCTACACGGCCACCTTGACCACGACCTTGCGGACCCAGCCCTCGCTGACCAGGGGCGCGTGTGCGTCTTCGGGAAAGAACAGGCAGAACGTCCCCGCCGGCGTCGCGATCCAGCTGGACGGCGCATCGCTGAAAAACCGGATGTCGCGCTTTTCGTCGTAGCCGGTTGCCGGGGAGACACACTCGGCCAACGACCGCCAGCCCATCTCGTCGATCCCCTCCAGCACCAGCTGGATGTCGATGTAGCGCCGATGGCATTCCAGCCTGGCCTCGGCGCGCGTCCTGCCCTCGCAGGACTCGACGATGACGAACAGGCGGTCGCCGTCGATGTCGTGCCGACCTGGAGGCAACGCCATGAGATCGGTGTCGCGGAGAAATTCGAACGCACGCGCGAATAGCGGATGCAGCCCGGCGTAGCGGCTGTGGCGATCGAGTCTGTCGTGAATCATGGGCTGTCTGTGTCGATGGCGTGAGGATTCAGGGCTTCAAGCCGGCCGGCGCGCGCTGGGCTGCACGCTTGTCGCGTACGTACACGCCCTTGTCCTTGGCCTGTATGTCGAACAGGCCGATGGCCTGGTACAGGTCCTTGAGTTTGGCGTAGCCATAATTGCGCGAATCGAATGAGGCCTGCTTGGAAATGTGCTGGCCAATCGCGCCCAGGCTGGCCCAGCCCTCGTCGTCGGCGCCGGCCTCGACGGCCTTGCGCAATAGTGTGACCAGCCGCGTATCGCTTTTCAGTTCCTTGGCGCCCAGGCGGGTGGACACGGCCTTGGGCGACGCCTGGGCGCTGTCCGCCTCCGCTGGCGTCTTGGCATCCGGCTCGGCCGGTGCGCCAAGGGTTTCCAGGTACAGGAACTTGGAACAGGCGCTGACAAAAGGCGATGGCGTCTTCTTTTCTCCGAAGCCGAACACCTTCAGGCCATTGGCGCGAATGCGCATCACCAGCGGGGTGAAATCCGAATCGCTGGACACGATGCCGAACCCATCCAGTTGCTTGGTGTACAGCAGATCCATGGCATCGATGATCATGGCCGCGTCGGTCGCATTCTTGCCTTTGGTGTAGGCAAACTGCTGCATCGGCTGGATGGCATATTCGTGGAGCACGCCTTCCCAAGCCTTGAGGTGCCGGCTTTTCCAGTCACCATAGGCTCGCCGGATATTGATGACGCCATGGTTGGCCAGTTCGTCGAGTATTTCATCGATCTTGCTGGCGGGACTGTTGTCAGCGTCGATCAGCAGTGCAATGCGCGACTCGTGCGTCATCTGTTCCCCCTCTTTTCAAGTCGGACCCGATCAAGACCCTGCTGAGGCAGGGTCCTGGGCCCGTTGCCCGTTGAACGCGGCCTATCGAACATTATCTGTTGAACGCAAGGCGGAGCCATATCCGCCCCAGCCGAACTAGCGGCTGATCGGCTTGTAGCGGATACGCTTGGGCTTGGCGCCCTCCTCGCCCAGGCGCTTCTTCTTGTCGGCCTCGTATTCCTGGTAGTTGCCGGGGAAGAAGGTCACCTGCGAATCGCCCTCGAAAGCGAGGATGTGCGTGGCGATGCGGTCGAGGAACCAGCGGTCGTGCGAGATCACCAGCACGCAGCCGGCGAACTCCAGCAGCGCGTCTTCGAGCGCGCGCAGCGTCTCGACGTCGAGGTCATTGGACGGTTCGTCGAGCAGCAGCACGTTGCCGCCGGAAATCAGCGTCTTCGCCATGTGCAGGCGGCCGCGCTCGCCGCCCGACAGGCTGCCGACCTGCTTCTGCTGGTCGCCGCCCTTGAAGTTGAAGCGGCCCAGATAAGCGCGCGACGGGATTTCGTAGCGGCCGACGGTGAGGATGTCGCGGCCTTCGGCCACTTCGTCGAACACGGTCTTGTCGGCCACCAGCGCATCGCGGCTCTGGTCGACATAGGCAAGCTTCACGGTCTGGCCAATTTCGATTTCGCCGGAATCCGGCTTTTCCTGGCCGGTGATCATCTTGAAGAAGGTCGATTTGCCGGCACCGTTGGGCCCGATGATGCCGACGATGGCGCCGGGCGGCACCGAAAAGCTCAGGTCGTCGATCAGCAGGCGATCGCCGAACGATTTGGTCACGTGGTGGAAATCGATGACCTTGTCGCCGAGCCGTTCGCCGACCGGGATGAAAATTTCCTGCGTCTCGTTGCGCTTCTGGTATTCGGCCGAGTTCAGTTCCTCGAAGCGGGCCAGGCGCGCCTTCGACTTGGCCTGCCGCGCCTTCGGGTTCTGCCGCACCCATTCGAGCTCGTGCTTCATTGTCTTGATGCGCGCGGCTTCCTGCTTGGCCTCGGTCTCCAGCCGCGCCTCTTTCTGCTCGAGCCAGCTGGTGTAGTTGCCCTTCCACGGGATGCCGTGGCCGCGGTCGAGTTCGAGAATCCATTCGGCGGCGTTGTCGAGGAAGTAGCGGTCGTGCGTCACCGCGACGACGGTGCCCGGATAGCGGACCAAAAATTGTTCAAGCCAGTCGACCGACTCGGCGTCGAGGTGGTTGGTCGGCTCGTCGAGCAGCAGCATGTCGGGGTTGGACAGCAGCAACTGGCATAGCGCGACGCGGCGCTTTTCGCCACCCGACAGGTTGCCGATGACGGCGTCCCACGGC
>JBFHQA010000120.1:0-8334 GCA_041592455.1 Thiobacillus sp.
ATCCGGCGCCTGATGGCGATGATGCGCGACCACTTCACCCTCGCCGAGGATGCCGAGATCAGCTGCGAGGTCGATCCGCGCGAACTGACGCGCGACCATCTGGTGTCCCTGCGCGAATGCGGCTTCAATCGACTGTCGTTCGGCGTGCAGGACATGGACCCGGAGGTGCAGCAGGCGGTCAACCGCATCCAGTCGGAGTTCCTGATCCGGCAGGTGCTCGACTGGTCGCGCGAGCTGGGCTTTTCCAGCATCAACCTCGACCTGATCGTCGGCCTGCCGAAGCAGACCGTCGAAAGCTTCCAGCGCACGCTCGATCGCGTGGCGGTGTGGGCGCCGGACCGCCTGGCGGTGTTTGCCTATGCCCATGTGCCCTGGATGAAAAAGCACCAGAACCTGATCAAGGAGTCGGACCTGCCCGACTCGGCCACCCGGCTGGCCCTGCAGCAGGCCGTCAACGAATCGCTGGGCGCGGCCGGCTACGTCAACATCGGCCTCGACCATTTCGCCCGCCCGGAGGACGAACTGGTGCGCGCCCAGCAGAACAAGACGCTGTGGCGCAATTTCCAGGGCTATACCACGCACAAGCACTGCGACATCCTGGCTTTCGGCGCGTCCAGCATCAGCCAGACCGCCGATACCTACATGCAGAACGAAAAGAACCTCAAGCGCTACCAGGAGCGGATCGAGGCCACGGGATTCGCGGTCGAGCGCGGCCTGAAGCTGACCCGAGACGACCAGATCCGGCGCGATGCCATCACCCGGGTGATGTGCGATCTCGAACTCGATTTTGCCGCCTTCGGCAGCGAATGGGGCATCGCCTTCGGCGACTATTTTTCCGATGCGCTGGCGGACCTGCGCCCGCTGGCGGATGACGGCCTGGTGGACATCGAGTCCGGCAGGATCAGCGTGACCGCGACCGGCCGCCTGTTCCTGCGCAATATCGGCATGTGCTTCGACCGCTACCTGAAGGAAGCGGCCACCGAGCAGCCGCGCTACTCGCGCACGGCCTGACGCAATTCAAATGAGCTGGTTTTCCAGGTTGCTCAGTGCGACGGGCTTGGCAATGCCGTAGCCCTGCATGTAGTCGATTCCCAACTGGTCGAGCGTCTGGAACGTCCTGCTGTCCTCGACGAATTCGGCGATCGTCTTTCTGCCCATGACATGGCCGATATGGTTGATGGACTCGACCATGGCGTGATTCACGGGGTCCGAGTGGATGTTCTGCACGAACATCCCGTCGATCTTCAGGAAATCCACGGGCAGGTTCTTGAGGTAGGCATAGGAGGAGAAGCCGCTGCCAAAGTCGTCCAGCGCAAAATTGCAGCCGCGATTCTTGAGCTTCTTGATGAAGGCCTTGGCCTGGGCGAGGTTGGCGATGGCTTCGGTTTCGGTGATTTCGAAGCAGATCTTCTCGGGCGGGATGGCAAACTCGCTGAGCTGGTTCTCGATATGCGCCAGGCAGGTTTCATCGCCGAACGAATTGCCGGACAGGTTGATCGAGCCCAGTTCGAGCGAGCGCAGGTGGGCCGGATGTTCGGCCAGCCAGCGGAAGTATTCGCTGATGACCCAGCGATCGATCCGGGCGATCAGGTTGTAGCGTTCGGCCGCAGGCAGGAAGGCGCCAGGCGGAATGATTTTCCCTGATTCGTCGAGCATGCGAATCAGGATTTCATAGTGGCTCACCAGATCGTCCGGATGGGTGCTGTGCGCGATGGGCTGATAGTGGAGCACCATGCGTTGCTCTTCCAGGGCCTTGGTGATGCGCGGCATCCACTCCATTTCGCCGTGCCGGGCCAGCAAGGCCTGGTCTTGCGCGTCATGCACGTAGATGCGGCTGCGCCCGGCCTCCTTCGCCATGTAGCAGGCGGCATCGACCCGGCTGATGACCTCGATCACCGATCCGCTTTGCTGGTTGATGCCGATCAGGCCGATGCTGACGCCGATGCCGAAGGTTTTTTCGCCCCAGACGAAGCGGAACCGCTGCGTCATGTCCTGGATCTTGTGGGCGACCAGCATGGCCTGCTCGCTGCTGCAGTTCTCCAGCAGCAGGCCGAACTCATCGCCGCCGATGCGGGCCAGGGTATCGCCCTGTCGGATCAGGTCGGACAGGGCGGAGGTGTACTGCTTCAGCAACTGGTCGCCTGCAGTATGGCCACAGGTGTCGTTGATCACCTTGAACTGGTCGAGATCCATGTAGAGCAGGCTGTATTCCTTGCCCGACAGTTCAGTATCGCGCAGGGCCTGCCGGACCTTGGCCTCGAAGTCCCGTCGGTTGAACAGGCCCGTCAGCACGTCGTGGGTGGCCTGGTGCGACAGTTGCTGGGTCAGTTCCTGGGTCTGGCTGACATCGTGAAAGACGAACACGATCCCCGAGACCTTTCCGTCGTGATCCCGGATGGGGGCGGCATTGGGTTCGATATAGATATGCTGGCCATCCGGCCGGGTGAAGATCAGCGTGCCGTACTGGCTGGGCAGGTGCCCGTCGCGGAGGCAATGTTCGACCAGGTCGGCAGCGGGCAGGTGGCTGTCTTCGAGCGTCAGGGTGCCGAGTTCGGACAGATGGCGTTGCCTGGCCTCGACCAGTGGGGTTTCGAACAGGTGTTCGGCAACCGGGTTCAGGTAGTCGATCCGGCCGGCAGTATCGGTGGTGATGACGGCATCGCCGATCGACGAGAGCGTGACCTGGGCCTTTTTCTTCTCGGCATGCAGGTTCCGGTTGGCTTCTTCGAGTTGCTCGATCAGCTTGTTATTGTCGATGGCGGTGGCGATCTGGCTGGCCAGCAGGGTCAACAGGTCGAGGTCGTGCTTGTCGAAGTCGCCGCCGCCGATCTTGTTGATGCCGGCGATGCCCCCGAGAAAATTGCTGCGGCCGATCAGCGGGACGAGGATGACGTTGCCGACCTCCTTTTCCCATTGATTGCGCTCCTGCTCGCTGAGTTCGTCCAGCACGCCTTGCCACCAGGGGCGGCGGTGCTTCCATACCCAGCCGCAGATGCCAAGGTTGAGATCCAGGCTCTCGCCGACGATTTCGTCGGCATGGACGCCAAATCCGGCCCGGTAGGTGTAGTGCGTACTGTCATCGTCGAGCACCGGAATGAGGACGGTCTCGGCCTGGATCAGCCCCTGGGCGAAGGTTGCCACCAGCTGGAAAATGCTTTCCAGGTCGAGCCGTTCGCGCACGGCAGACACCACTTCCTTGAACAGGGCGATCTGCTGGTTGCGCAGGAACAGTTCGTCTTCCAGGCCCTGGAGTTGGCGGGGGCGGATGTGAGTGGGGCGCGAGGCTGACGTCACGATCGTTTGCTATTCGGGTTAATGGACGATTAACGTCCGGAATTCACCCTAACTTGATACCGGTCTATCGGTCAGTTGGCGCCAACCCCTGTCAACAACACCCCTCGCCGTCCTCGCGCTTGGGACAGCCCTCCGGCCGCCTGGGCGGAGGAAGCGGGCAGCGGTTGATCTCATCGGCGCTGCGCTGGAAGTAGCAGGTCATCGCGCTCGAAGCGATGCCGAGTATCCAGAACCCGAAAAAAAACAGCGTGTAGGCGGCGATGCGCTCTTCGAACAGCGGTTCACCGTGAACCAGGATGTCCAGCGGGTCGAACAGGGTGGTGAACAGGATGACGGCCACCCCGGCAACCAGGAAGGACGGCCACAGGATGGGGATCAGGCGCTTCATCATGGCGTGCTCCTCGTGGCTGGGACGGTTTACTCTCTCGGGTCGTTCATCTTGCGCTTGATCAGGGCCGACATGAAGAAACCGATCCCGATGATGAACAGGATGGTGAACAGGCTCAGCAGGCCAATCGGCTGGGTGAGCAACATATCGAGTACGACGTCCATTTCATTCTCCCTGTGGTTGAACCGAGGAAACCGTTCCCGCCGTCAGCGAGACCGGTTGGCCGAAAGGGGTGTGTAGCACGCCGGACAGGCGCCAGGTGCCGTTCGCATCGGTCAGCTGGGCGTGCCATTTTCCGTCCGGCATGGCCGTGGGCAAGGCCGCGCGGTATTGGCCGTCGCCGGCATGGGCGAGCGGAATGGCCTGGTCGAGACCCTGCCGGGTGGGGTGGGCCAGCGTCAGCGTGACTTGGTCCGGATAGGATGGCAGGCGCCCCGCCAGCGCCAGGCCCAGCGCACCGCTCTCCGTCTGGATCGTGGCCGTCAGCGCCATCTCGCGTGCGGCATCGTCGCGCGCCAGGGTCTGGTTGATCGCCAGGCCGGCCTTGTAGTAATCACCCACCACCAGGCCGTCGGCGCTGCGGTTGGCGATCCAGACCGTCGTCAGGCCTGCGATGACCGCGGCAGCGGGCAGGCTCATCAGGAACCAGGGCCAGGGTTCGCGATACCAGGGCTTGCTTGTCGGGGCACTGAGCGTATTCATGGCGTGATGTCCGTTTCAGTCTAGTGGTTGAAAAACTTGCTGGCGACTTCGTCCCGGATGCGCGGATCGTCGATCGACTGGATCGTGAACGTGACCTCGATCGAGCGGCCCTTGAGTTCGACCGGGTCGGCGACCAGGCTCACCGGAAGGTCGATGGTTTGCAGTGGGGCGGCTGCGATTTCACGCGTGCCCGTCACCACCTGCAGGCCGGGGATGCCGTGCGCCTGGAGGGTATAGCGATGGGGGTGCGCATCCTTGTTGATGAGCTGCAGGCGATAGACGTTCTCGATCATGCCCTCGTCGGTTTCCTTCGACAGCGAGGCCCGGTCGCGCACCACGTCGACCCGCAACGGCACCCGTGTCGCCAGGCTGTAGATGAAGGCGCCGCTGATGGCGGCCATCAGCACAGCGTAGATGATTGTGCGGGGGCGGATCACGTGCCGCAGGATGCCGCTGTCGGCGTATTTCCCCTTCACCACGTTTTCGGTCGTGTAGCGGATCAGACCGCGCGGATAGCCCATCTTGTCCATGATCTGGTCGCAGCCGTCGATGCAGGCCGCGCAACCGATGCATTCGTATTGCAGGCCGTTGCGGATGTCGATGCCGGTGGGGCACACCTGCACGCAGACGCCGCAGTCGACGCAGGTGCCGAGTCCCTTGGCCCGGTAGTCGCTCTTCTTGCTGCGCGGGCCGCGCGGCTCGCCCAGCGAGCTGTCATAGGTGACGGTCAGCGTGTCGGAGTCGAACATCACGCTCTGGAAGCGCGCGTACGGGCACATGTACTTGCAGACCTGCTCGCGCATGAAGCCGGCGTTGCCCCAGGTGGCAAAGCCGTAGAACAGGATCCAGAAGGTCTCCCACGGCCCGAGGATCGCGCTCAACACGTCGGCGGTGAGGGTCTGGATCGGCGAGAAGTAGCCGACGAAGGTGAAGCCGGTCCACAGCGCGAGCGCAAACCATACGACGTGCTTGGCGCCGCGCTTCTTGAGCTTGTTGGCGTTCCAGGGGGATTTGTCGAGTTTCTTGCGCGCGAGGTGGTCGCCCTCCAGCCAGTTCTCCACCCACATGAAGAGTTCGGTGTATACCGTCTGCGGGCAGGCATAGCCGCACCACAGCCGTCCAGCGACCGCCGTGAACAGGAACAGCGCGAGCGCCGACAGGATCAGGAGACCGGTGAGATAGATGAAATCCTGCGGCCAGAACACCAGCCCGAAGATATAGAACTTGCGCGCGGCGAGATCGAACAGCACCGCCTGCCGGTCGTCCCATTGCAGCCACGGCAGCCCGTAGTAGAGGCCCTGGGTCAGCAGCACCAGCGCGATGCGCCAGCTGGCGAACACCCCATGCACCGCGCGCGGCTGGATCTTCTGCTGGATCGCGTAAAGCTGCTGCTCGATCGGGGCCTCGCCCGGAGCGGCGGATTTCTCTTCGTTCGCTGCCATGGTCCGTGTCGTATTGAGTCGCTGGAACGCACTGCCGGCAATGCGCTCGAGCGGCTCGCCGGGCGAACCCAGCGACACCACTGACTACTATCTATTTACCACTTACCACCTGCCACTCACTGCTTCTGCGACAACCCATACACATAGGCCGCCAGCAGATGCAGCTTGGCTTCCTGGTTGGACGTGGTGCCGAGCGTCTGGGCCATCGGCGGCATCACGCCGTTACGACCCTTGGAGATGGTTTCGATGATGGCGGCTTCCGAACCCCCATACAGCCAGACCTTGTCGGTCAGGTTGGGTGCACCCAGCGCCTGCATGCCGGTGCCGTCGGGCATGTGGCAGGCGGCGCAGTTCTCGGCGAACTTCGCCTGGCCGGCACTGGCCAGCGCCGCGTCGTGTTTGCGACCCGACAGCGACAGCACGTAGTGGGCCACGGCCCTGGTGCCGTCCTCGCCCAATGCCGCACCCATTGGCGGCATCATGCCGCTGCGGCCGTTGGTGATGGTGGCCACGATCGTCTCGGGGGCGCCGCCGTAGAGCCAGTCGCCGTCGGTCAGGTTGGGAAAGCCCTTGGCGCCCTCGGCGTTCGAACCGTGGCACTGCGAGCAGTAGGTCAGGAACAGGTTCTTGCCGATGGCGCGCGCGTTCGGATCGGCCGCCACGGTGGCGATGTCCTGCTTCATGAAGCCCGCGTATACCGGCTGGAATTTGGCTTCGGCAGCCTTCACCTCGGTCTCGTACTCGCCCTTGGAGGTCCAGCCCAGCACGCCTGCGTACTTGCCCAGGCCCGGCCACAGCACCAGATAGACGAGGGCGAACACCATCGTGGCGTAGAACAGGCCCAGCCACCAGCGCGGCAGCGGGTTGTTGAAGTCCTGCAGGTCACCGTCCCAGGTGTGCTCAATCAGCTCGGCCTTTTCGCCGGGTGCGAGCTTGCGGGTGGTCTGCATTTTCAGAAATATCCAGGTGCCGATGATGCTCAGCAGGGTGAGGCCGCTGATCCAGTAATGCCAGAAATCACTGATGAAATCGCTCATTTCTTGTCTCCCTTGCTGGTGGGCGCGTCGTCTTCTTCGAAAGGCAGACGGCCGGCGTCTTCGAATGTCTGCTTGTTGCCGCGGCTGTAGGCCCACCAGACGATGCCGATGAACACGAATACGAATACAGCCGTGACGATGCCGCTGATGGTTCCGCTATCCATGATGCAGCTCAGTTCTTGGGGGCGTGGGTGCCCAGGGACTGCAGATAGGCGATCAGCGCATCAAGCTCGGTCTTGCCTTCCAGCGCAGCGGGCGCGTCGGCGATTTCCTGCTCGGTGTAGCCGTGGCCAGCCACGTTCAGCATGCGCATCTTCTTCTGGATGGCCGGATCCGCGAGCGGACGGTCGAGCCAGGGGTAGGCGGGCATGTTGGACTCCGGCACCACGTCGCGCGGGTTCAGCAGGTGGGCGACGTGCCAGGCATCGGAATAGCGGCCGCCGACGCGGTGCAGGTCCGGCCCGGTGCGCTTCGATCCCCACAGGAACGGGCGGTCGTAGACATACTCGCCCGCCACCGAGTAGTGGCCGTAGCGCTCGGTCTCGGCGCGGAACGGACGCACCATCTGCGAGTGGCAGCCGACGCAGCCTTCGCGGATGTAGATGTCGCGTCCCGACAGCTGCAGCGGCGTGTAGGGCTTGAGCCCTGCCACCGCCGTGGTCGTCGAGGTCTGGAAGAACAGCGGCACGATCTGCACCAGGCCGCCCACGCTGACGATGAGGATGGTCAGCACAATCAGCAGACCGAGGTTCTTTTCAATGCTTTCATGCGAAATCATGTTCGGTCTCCTTAGGCTTGAACGGCTTGCGGGATGGGGGCGTCATTCACCACGCGGCCCTGTCGGGTCGTCTGCCAGACGTTGTACGCCATGATCAGCATGCCGGTGAAGAACATCGCGCCGCCGAGGAGGCGAATGCCGTAGAAGGGATACATGGTGTTCAGCACCTGGGCGAAGCTGTAGGTCAGCGTGCCGTCGGCGTTCGCTGCGCGCCACATCAGGCCCTGTGCCACGCCGGCGATCCACAGCGCGGCGATATACAGCACCACGCCGATGGTCGAGAGCCAGAAGTGCCACTCGATCAGCTTGGTGCTGAACATCGACTCGCGGCCGAACAGGCGCGGGATCAGGTAGTACATCGAGCCGATCGTGATCATCGCCACCCAGCCCAGCGCGCCGGAGTGCACGTGGCCGATGGTCCACTCGGTGTAGTGCGAGAGCGCGTTCACCGTCTTGATCGACATCATCGGACCTTCGAAGGTCGACATGCCGTAGAACGACAACGCGGTCACCATGAACTTGAGAATCGGGTCGGTGCGCAGTTTGTGCCATGCGCCCGACAGCGTCATGATGCCGTTCATCATGCCGCCCCAGCTTGGTGCCAGCAGCATCAGCGAGAACACCATGCCGAGCGACTGCGCCCAGTCGGGCAGCGCGGTGTACTGCAGGTGGTGGGGACCCGCCCACATGTAG
>JBFHQA010000121.1:0-8325 GCA_041592455.1 Thiobacillus sp.
AGCGTCCCCACATCGCGCCAGTAAGCCGGCTTGCCTTCCTCGTTGCGGAAGGGATAGGCCATCGCCCGGGCTTTTGCGATGTTGTCGGGAATGATGTTCTTGCCAAAGTCGTGGCTGGAATTCGTCTTCCCGGCATCCTCGATCAGCGTCCTGTAGAGGAAGTCCTTGGAAAAAATGTAGATGCCCATCGACACCAGAGCAGTGCCGGGCTTGCCGGGCATGCTGTCGGGGGCAGCCGGCTTCTCGGTGAATTGCGTGATGCGCATGTCTTCGTCGACCGACATCACACCGAAGTCGCTGGCTTCCGCAACCGGTACCTCGATGCTGCCCACCGTGAAATCCGCGCCGGTCTGCACGTGGTAGAGCAGCATCTCCGAGTAGTCCATGGTGTAGACATGATCGCCGCCCAGCACCAGCACGTAGTCCGGATGATGGCGCTGCATGATGTCGATGTTCTGGAACAGCGCGTCGGCCGTGCCCAGGTACCACTCCTTCTTGCTGGTGCGCTGCTGCGCGGGAAGGATCTCGACGAATTCGCCGATCTCGCCGCGCATGAAGCCCCAGGCCCGCTGCAGGTGGCGGATCAGGGAGTGGGACTTGTACTGTGTCAGCACCCCGATCCGCCGGATGCCGGAGTTGACGCAATTGGACAGTGCAAAGTCGATGATGCGGTATTTGCCTCCGATCGGCACGGCCGGCTTGGCGCGCCAGGCCGTCAGGTCCTTGAGCCGCGAGCCTTCTCCGCCCGCCAGGACCAGCGCCAGCGTCTTGCGCGTCAGGTCCGTCACCGTCTTGGGCTCGGTGTAGTAGCGGTACAGCCGTTCTTGTTGGTCTTTTGAAAGGGTCATGCCTCACTCCTGGGTTCGGATCGTTTTGGAATCATTGGATGAATACGACTTTCTGGCTAGCCTTCCGCGCTTGCAAGCGCACCCTGCACGCCCAGCCGATTGCAGGTAATCAGGTAGATCGGGGTGCGCTCGACCACGCTGCGCATGCGCCCCTTGTCGGTGGCAGCGCGCATGAACCGCGGCGACCGCATGCGGTCGAGCATGTGCCCGGCCACGCCGCCTGCGATATACAGCCCGCCGCTCGGCTGGTACAGCAGCGCAAGGTTGCCTGCCCAGGCCCCGTACAGGTCGATGAACAGGTCCAGCGCCGACCGCGCCGGCTGGTCGCCGGATTCGGCGAGCGCCATCAGCCTGGCTCCGTCGGCCGGCTCTTCGGGCTCGGCCACCCCCTGCTCGGCACAGCAGAAGCGGTACAGATCGTTCATGGCCAGCCCCGAAACGACGCGCTCCCACGACACATGCCCGTACACAGCCTGCAGGCGCTCCAGCAGGCGCATTTGCATGGCGTTGGCCGGGGCGAAATCGATGTGCCCGCCCTCGGTGGCAAAGCTGCGGTAATGGCCCGCCGCATCGGCCATCATGAACGCCAGGCCCAGGCCGGTGCCGGCGCCGGTGATGGCGCGAACGCCGTGCGGTTCGGCAGGCGCCGGATTGAGCGCGATCACATCGTCAGCCGACAGCGTGGCGACACCGGCGGCGGCGGCCTGGAAATCGTTGATGAATCGCACATGCCCGATGCCGTGCGTCTGTTGCATCTCGTAGGCGTCCAGCGTCCACGCCAGATTCGTCAGCGTGACCCGCTGGGTGGCCACCGGTCCGGGCAGGGCCAGCACCATGCGGTCCGGCGCAACCCCGCTGGCCGCGTCCGCCATGAACCGGCGCAGCAGGTCGTCTGCAGACGCGAAATCCGCACTGGCATACACCCGCTCGAAGCGAACCGACCGCTCTCCGCCAGAAGACGCGGCCGCCCACGCCAGCCAGCTCTTGGTTCCCCCGATATCGCCTGCGATGAGCTCCATGGGCAGACTATAAACCCGTATGCGGATGACTCATGCGGCGGTAGTAGTTGATCAGCGCATTGGTCGACGCATCGTGGGTGCCGACCGGTGCATTCGCATGCAGTTCCGGCAGGATCCGGCTGGCCAGCTGCTTGCCGAGCTCCACGCCCCACTGGTCGTAGGAGTTGAGGTTCCAGATCACGCCCTGCACGAAGATCTTGTGTTCGTAGAGGGCCACCAGCATGCCCAGGGTGTGCGGCGTCAGCTTCTGCAGCAGGATTGCGTTGCTCGGATGGTTGCCGTCGAACACCTTGTGCGAGACGAACTGACCCGTCTGCGCCTGCGTCTCCTCTCGCGTGCGGCCGCGCATCAGCGCCTCGGTCTGGGCCAGGAAATTGGCGATCAGGATGTCGTGGTGCTCCTGCAGTTCGGTATGCGGCTCGACCGACACGATGAAGTCGGCCGGAATCATCTTGGTACCCTGGTGCAGCAACTGGTAGAAGGCGTGCTGGCCGTTGATGCCGGTCGCGCCCCAGATGATCTGTCCGGTCGCATAGTCGACCACATGGCCGTTGCGGTCGACCGACTTGCCGTTGGATTCCATGTCGGCCTGTTCCAGATAGGCCGGCAGGCTGCGCAGGTAGTGGTCGTAAGGCAGGATTGCGTGAGATTCGGCCCCGTAGAAATTGTTGTACCAGACGCCCAGCAGCGCCAGGATCACCGGCATGTTCTGGTCGAGCGGCGCATGGCGGAAATGCTCGTCCATCTCGTGCGCGCCCTCGAGCAACTCGATGAAGCGCTCCGCGCCCACGGCGAGCACGATCGACAGGCCGATCGCCGACCACAGCGAATAGCGGCCGCCGACCCAGTCCCAGAACTCGAACATGTTGGCCGGATCGATGCCGAACGACTCAACCGCCTCGCGGTTGGTCGACACCGCGACAAAGTGCCTGGCGATATGTTTTTCCGCCTGCGACTGCGCCAGGAACCACTCGCGCGCGTAATGCGCGTTAGTCATCGTCTCCTGCGTGGTGAAGGTTTTCGACGACACGATGAACAGCGTCGTTTCGGGATTCAGTGTTTCCAGCGTTTCCTTCACGTGCGCGCCGTCGACGTTGGAGATGTAATGCACCTTGAGCCGGGGATGGCGATACGGCTTCAGGGCCTGGTACACCATCTGCGGTCCGAGGTCCGATCCGCCGATGCCGATGTTGACCACCGCCGTGATGCGTTCGCCGGTATAACCGCGCCATTGGCCGCTGCGCACCTGTTCGGCAAACGCGCCCATGCGTTCGATCACGGCGTTGACCTTGGGCATCACGTCCTCGCCGTCCACCACGACCGGATGGTTGCTGCGGTTGCGCAGGGCCACGTGCAGCACGGCGCGGTTCTCGGTGTGGTTGATCTTGTCGCCCTGGAACATCCGTTCGCGCCAGCCTTCCACGTCCGCCTCTTCGGCCAGCCGCACCAGAAGGCTCATGGTTTCTTCGGTGATGCGGTTCTTCGAATAATCGAGCAGCAATTCTCCTACCTTGAGCGAGAACCGTTCGAAACGCGAGGGGTCGGCCTCGAACAGGTCACGCATGTGGGCCCTGGCCATGGCGGACTGGTGCGCTCTCAACAAGTGGCACACCGGCCGGTGCAACGGCCCCGTGATCTCGTTCTGTTCCTGTATCGCAAATGCTGATGAAGACATGCAACCTTTCCTCCTGATTCAGTGGATCGCCCCGCGTTCTTCCTGCCGGCTCAATGTTCAGGCCGGATAAACACGTTCAAGCAATGGCTGTGCCACTGGCACACGGTCGACGCACGACCAACCCACTAAGGATAGGAAATATTGGTGATAGGACCATGACAACCCGGCCCCGGCCATCCGGGAATCGAATCGCCAACCCGACCCGCATGCCACCGACCCGCCCCACGATGCATCATTTTGGTGCATCGTGCTCGCCATCCGGGTACGCAAATTGCAGTTATCCCTTCAGGTGCGGCTCAGGCCGTCGGACTTTCCCAGGCAAACAAGACAAGACATTGTTTTGATTGTGGATTTCAGAAAGGCTGGTCGTGCCGGTGTGTTAACAGTTCAGCAGTGGCTGGCGAAAACTCGGAAAGGCAATGTGACATGCATGTACTGATAACGGGCGGAGCGGGATTCATCGGGTCGCATCTGGCGGAGCGCCATCTCGCGCGCGGCGACCAGGTCTATGTGGTCGACAACCTCAGCACGGGTTCCCTCGAGAACATCAAGTCGTTTCGCGGCCATCCGGCATTTCGCTTCGCCGAGGCCGACATCCTGAACTGGGACGGCCTGAGCGAGGCCGTGGCTTGGGCCGACCGCATCTACCACATGGCCGCGGTCGTGGGCGTCAGGAAAGTCCTGGAAGACCCGGTTGCCGTGATGGCGGCCAACATGACCGGCACCGAAAAAGTCCTGCGCGCCATCCAGCACGGCGGCTGGAATCCGGAGGTCATCATCGCCTCGACTTCCGAGGTCTACGGCTTCAACGACAAGGACAGCTTCGCCGAAACCGATCACATCGTCCTGCCCTCTGCCGGCCGGCTGCGCTGGACCTACGCCGTGACCAAGCTGGCCGACGAATTCCTCGCGTTCTCCTATGCCCGCAAGTACGGCCTGCATGTCGTTGTCGTCAGACTGTTCAACACCATCGGGCCGAACCAGGTCGGACACTACGGCATGGTGGTGCCCAACTTTGTGCGCCAGGCCGTCGCCAACGAACCCCTCACCATCTTCGGCGAGGGCACGCAGACGCGCTCGTTCTGCGACGTACGCGACACGGTAGTGGCACTGGACCAGCTGGCCGGCTGCCCGGAAGCCTGGGGCGAAGTGGTGAACGTCGGCAACGACCAGGAAATATCGATTCACGATCTGGCAACACTGATCGTGAAGCGGGCCCGCAGCCGCTCCCCGCTGCACTTTTCCTCCTACGCCGACGCCTACGGCGAGGAATTCGAGGATGTGACGCACCGGCGTCCCGAACTCAACAAGCTGCGCGCCCTGACCGGTTTTGCCCCAGAATGGACGCTCAGCGATACACTGGACGACCTCATCGATAGGGAGTGCGCGAAAAACCTGCGCGTCGCCTAGGAAAAACCGGCCATGGCCACCACACCCTATTTCATCCTCAGCCCGAACACGGTACTGAGCATCATCGGCCTGATCCACGGGCCCGACAAGACCGTGCCCAACCCGGCCGAAGACTGGCGCGAAGCGACCGTCGACGTCGTGATCCCCGCCTTCAACGAGGAAAGCAACATCCCGCTGTGCCTCGCTGCGCTGGCCCGCCAGACGCGCAAGCCCACCCGCATCATCCTGATCGACGACGGCAGCCAGGACCGGACGGTCGAATACGCCCGGACCTTTTGTGCGCTGAACGACATGGACCTGATCTCGATCAGCCGCGCCCGGTCGATCGGCAAGACGCCGACGCTAAAACGCCAGTCGCGCGAATTCGACTCCGACGTCGAATTCATTCTCGACGGCGACACCGTCCTCGAGTCCGACAACTACATCGACCGCGTCGTGGAGGAACTCTACAAGGGCGCCGGCATCGCCAGTGCCTGCGGCACCGTGCTGCCGCTGCGCGACAGCGACCGTCGTGCCATGCTTGGCACCCCTGAGCTGAAAACCTTCCTCGAGGCCCACCCCGAAGCCAGCATCTACCCCAAGGTGGGCTGGTTCCACCATCTGCAGCGCGGCATCACCGACATGTACCGGGACGTGCTGTACTTCTTTCTGCAGAAATTCGTCTACCAGGGCCAGATGGCCTTCTTCGGCGGCATCCTCAACCCGGTCGGCTGCGCGGTAGCCTATCGCCGCAGCGTGCTGAGAACCATCGTGTTCGACCGCTACGAGCCAGTCATGGGCGACGACCTCACCAACTCGGAAGACATCTTCATCGGCTTTGCGATGAACGACAGCGGCTACCGCAACATCCAGCTGACCGATGTGCAGGCGCGCTCCCAGGAACCCGAGGTCGGGCGCGTGCCGGGACAGATCTACCTGTGGTCCTCGTCGTTCCTGCAGAGCTGCTTCTACTTCGACGAACTCCTGCGCAGCCCGTTCAAGGCGTTCAAGCGCTACCGCCACAAGCAGGAAGAGCAGGCCGAACTGGCGACGGGCCTCGCGGACAAGCGCATCCATCACGAGCAATACCGCCAGCCGTTCGGATCGGACTACACCCGGAAATTCGGCCGGCCGATCGGCTGGGTGCTGTTCATGTCCGCCTTCGAGAAAGTGGCCTTTCCCACCGCCCTGCTGATCATGCTCCTGCTGCAGTTGTGGGAACCCCTGGCGATCACCCTGCTGGCCGAAACGGCCGTGTCGACCGGCATACTGGTCACCCTCGCCAAGGGCAAGCGTCTGGAGTATTTTTTCAAGGGGGTGCTGGTGACCCCGCTGCGGTATGCCGTCCTCCTGTTCGATCTCGTGACCATGGGCCGCTTTGCCGCGGACCTCTGGATTTTCCGCAACCGAAAGTGGCGCAAATGAAGCTGTTCAGTATCCTTTCGCTGGCTCTATCCATGGCCTTCTCGCTTCCAGCCGCAGCCCAAGCCGTGCCTGATGCCGGACTGCATGCCGAGACACAGGGCCAATGGGCTCGCGCCGTCGACATCTACGCCGAATCCCTCCGGGCCAATCCGGCCCAGGCGCACTTGTGGGAACGCATCGCCGACATCCAGGCCACCCGGCTGAATGCGCCGGAGCAGGCCCTGGCGGCTTTGCGCGAGGCGGCGAAGCACGCCCCGAACGACGCCCGTCTGCACCACAAGCTCTCGCAATCGCTTGCCGCGCGCCAGGACGCCCCCGCCGCCCTTGCCGCCATCGAGCGGGCCGTCGCGCTCGACCCGGACAACCTGGCCTACCTGCGCGCACGCGCCGAACTCGCCGCCTGGAACCAGGACCTGCCCGCCGCCCAGGACAGCTACCGCCGCATCCTCGCCCAATCAATCGACGATCCCCAGGCCAGCCTCGGCCTGGCCCGCGTCCAGCACTGGCAGGGCAATCTCGCCGAATCGTCCGACGCCTACCAGGCCTATCTCGCCCGCCATCCGGACGAAGCCTCGGCATGGCGCGAATACATCGTCGTCATCACCGAACTGGGCGACTACGCCCGCGCCTCGGACATGCTTGACGCCGCGCGAGCACGCCTGGGCGACAGCGATGCCCTGCGCAAGCAGGAAGCGCGCATCCTGGCCCTGGCGGAACGCGCCACGCAAGCGCTCGGCATCGTGTCAGCACTGGCGCCCGGCCATCCCGGCGACTACGACCTCGGCTACACGCGCACCGTGGCCCTGCATCACGCCAACCGCCCGCGCGAAGCATTGTCCAGCCTCGCCGATGTTGCCCTGCTGAAACTGGGCAGCGAGGAAGTCGCCGACCTCACGCGCTTCGTCCACACCCCCCTGCGCTCGAATGCCCGCATCGACTACGGCTACGCAGCCGGGTCCGACGACATCTCGCTGCATCATGCCGGCGTCCGTGGGGAATATGTCGTCAGCCCTGAAACGCGCCTGTTCGGTGGCGGCGGCTGGCAGAGAATCTCGACCGAAACCGGCAGCTCCTACGTCACGCCTGCCGGCAGCACCTCGCTCAACGACATACGTGCCTGGATCGGCATCCGGCATCGCACCTCGCCCCGGCTGTCAGTCGACGCGGAAGTCGGCCACGGCTCCGCCGGCGGCGACAGCCGCTTCATCTATGAAGTCGGCGCCGACATCGAGCCCGCCGACGCGCTCAGCCTGCGCGTCTCGCGCCGCCAGGACCTGCACATGGTGTCGCCCCGCGCCGCAGCTTTGGGTATCGAGCGACGCGCCAACACCCTCGACGCCACCTGGTCGCCCGGCCTGCGCCACACCATCGCCAGCCGCTTCGTCTACGACACCTTCTCCGACGGCAACGACCGCTGGGAAGCCGTGCTCGCCCCGCGCCGCGCCGTTTTGCGCACGCAACGCCTGAACCTCGACATCGGCGTGAGCGGCCGCTGGTTCGGATACGACCGCGACCCGGGCAACGGCTACTACGCCCCGTCGCGCTACGAGCGCTACGCGCTGACTGCCTTCTCGTACTGGAAAATCGACGACGACAACGGCGTGAGCCTGAGCATGAGCGCAGGCCCCTACAAGGACAACCGCATGGGCGGCTACCGCACCGGCGGCGACATCGTGGCGGAAGGGTTTTTCGGCATCTACCGCGACTGGTATCTCAACGTGAAGGCGGCCTACTCCGACTATGGCGGCGGCGACATCGGCGCCTACCGTTCAAGCCTCTTCGAAATCAGCCTGACACGGCGTTTCTGAATTCAGGAAGGAACAGGCTGCTGGTGCCGGGAGGGGGACTCGAACCCCCACAGTGTTACCACCGGCGGATTTTGAATCCGCTGCGTCTACCGATTCCGCCATCCCGGCATGGGGTGCTGGATACTGAATGATCCAGCGACAGAAGCCGCGCATTATCCCGA
>JBFHQA010000122.1:0-8268 GCA_041592455.1 Thiobacillus sp.
GTCCGCCGCCGCCACCGGTGCCCTGCTCGCGGCGGCCATTCTGCTCGGCGATGACCTGCAGCGACAGTCGCACCAGCGGGCGCACGTCGGCGGCCAGGTGGCCGTCGGAGCGCGCGACGTAGATCACCTCGTATTCGGACGCGAGGCTCGCCATGACCTGGATGACGCGCGGATCCATGGCGCGGGCCTTCTTCTCCAGCCGCTCCAGCAGGCTGACCTTGGCGGCATCGTCGAGGCTCGCCAGCGGGTCGACCGCGTTGTACAGCAGGCGGCCTTCGCCGCGCCGTGCGAGGGCCGCCTGGCGTTCCTGGCCTGCGCGCGCGATGGCGCGGGTGGCATCGGCCGCGGCACCCAGCGCCTCGAGGCTGATGTCGTCGGAATAGGCAAAGGCGGTTTTCTCGCCCGAGATCGCGCGCACGCCCACGCCCTGGTCGATATTGAAGCTGCCGGACTTGACCTGGCCTTCTTCGAGGCTCCAGCCTTCGGAGCGGCTGTACTGGAAGTAGAGGTCGGCGTAGTCGACGTCGTGCGTCAGCAGGCGGCCGAACACCGGCGCCAGCTTGTCGGCGTCGAGCCCGTTCGGCGACAGCAGGGTGGTCTCGGCGGTCTGGAAAAGCTGCTCGGCGGTCTGGATGGGGACGAAGGCATCGGTGGGATTCATGGCGGTTCCTGGTTTACTTGGCGGCCGGCTCGCGCTTGGCCGTGGTGCGACGCTCGACGACGTCGACCTCGATCTGCTTGCACTGGATGAAGCGATGCTTGAGCGCGGGCAAGCTCTTGCGCAGGCTGTCCTGGTAGGCGGGGTTGATGTTGGCGATGGCGACGCCCGAGCCACGCGGCAGGCGGTCGAGCACCACGCCCCAGGGGTCGACGATCATGCTGTCGCCGTGCGTTTCGCGGCCCGACAGGTGGTAACCGCCCTGGGCCGGCGCGATCACATAGGCCAGGTTTTCGATCGCGCGCGCGCGAATCAGGGTTTCGAAATGCGCGCGCCCGGTGGTGGCGGTGAATGCCGACGGCACCACGATGATGTCGACGTCGGGCATGGCGCGGTACAGCTCGGGGAAGCGCAGGTCGTAGCAGATCGACAGGCCGATGCGGCCGAACGGGCTGTTGACCACGATGGCCTTGTCGCCCGGCTCGATCAGGTTGGCTTCCTGGTAGCGCTCGTTGCCGAGGTCGAGTCCGAACAGGTGGATCTTGTCGTAGCGAGCCATCAGCTTGCCGCGATCGTCGTACACCAGGCAGCTGTTGCGCACCTTGTTGGCCGAGGTGGCCTCCAGCGGAACCGAGCCGCCGATCAGCCAGATCTTGTGCTTTTTCGCCATGCGTGACAGGAAGGTCTGGATCGGGCCGTCGCCCTCGGTCTCGCGCACCTTGACGACGTCGGCGTCCTTCATCGCCATGATGCAGAAGAATTCCGGCAGGGCGACCAGCCGCGCGCCGGCGTCGACCGCCAGTTCGATCAGCTGTTCGGCTTCGGCCAGGTTGGCGGGCACATTAGGGCCGGAGGCCATCTGGATGGCCGCCACGCGGACGGTCCCCGCCTGCGTCGCCGGCTTTTTCACCTGCGCGCTCTTCGAGCGTGCCACGGAGGATTTGGTGATTTTTTTCGTCGTCATGAATTCATTCCACAATCAGGGCTCGGACGCCTGAGGTTCTGCTTGGGCCTTGGTTTTCGGCAATCGTTTCACATCGGGCGACAGCCAGGGACCGATCACCATGTATTCCTGGCTGATGGCTTCCTCGACCGGGTCACGCAGGATCTTCTGCGCGGCCAGCGCCCCCACCCCGGCCAGCGGCCCGCCGATCAGCGCGCCTGCCACCGCCACGCCCTCGGACAGTTTCGGGATCACCTTCACGCGCAACTGCACCGATTCCTGGTTGAGGTCGGCCAGGCCGGACATGTTGACCTTGGCTGACGGCCCACGCATCCTGAAGTCGTCGCTGTACACCACGCCGCGCGCGATGCGAAGCGTCGAGCTGATGTCGTCGAAGGCATAGCCTTCGTTGAAGATATCACGGAAATCGAAGTTCAGCCGACGCGGCAACGATTGCAGGCTCAGCACGCCAAGCAGCTTGCCGACCCCGGGATCCACCTTGAGGAACTGGCCGCCCTGCGCCTTGAAATCGAGCTGGCCGGCGAGCGTGCGGAAACTGAAATCCGCGGGCGACCCTTCCCAGGTGGCATTGCCCCTGACCTCGGCCGAACCGCGCCTGATCGCATCCGGATGGCCGAAGCGGGTCAGGAACCGGCCCGCGTCGATGACCTTCAGGCTCAGGTCGGCGCGCGTTTCGCTGAGCCCGCTGTCGCGCCACAGGCCGCTCATGCGGAAGACACTGTCCGGATGCGTCAGTTCCAGGCTCTCGATTACCAGGCCCTGCGGCGCGCCGCGCGCAACGGCCTCGAGGCGGCCGAGCATGCGGTGTTGCAGCCTGAAATCGTCCACGACGACATCCAGCACCGGAAAGCTCGCCGCCTTCATGTTCATGGCGCCCGCCAGCCCCCCCGCCGGGGCAGCATCCGGAATCGTCAACCGGCTGAACTGGGCCGATATCCGGGCAGTCGCTGCACTGGAATCAGCGGCATCTGCCGGACGATAGGTCAGCGTGCCGCTCAGGTCCCGTCCGGTGATCTGCGTGCGGAACAGGCCGTTGCGAACGCGCCCCTGCAGGCGCACATCCTGGTAGCGCCGGCCCATCAGGTCGAAGGCATCGAAATTCAGGTCCATCGACGTCAGCGGCAGGGCATCGCCCGCCTCGCCGCCCGGCAGCAAGGCCAGCCAGCCGGAAAACTCGAGGCCGCGGCCGCTGCCAGCCAGGCGCAGGCCAGGTTCCACCGGGATCAGGGCCTGGCCGCCGAAGCGCAGTTCGCCGCGCTCGAAGCGGCCGTCCGACGTGCTGCGCCACACGGCCCCCACGGTCTTGCCCAGGCGTATCTCGTTTTGCCGGCCGTCGCCCTGGGGCTGGCTCAGAATGGTGAGCGGCAGGGACTGCGCGGCCGCCTTGGCCAGGGGGGCGGGCAGGCTCGATTCCAGCCCCACCAGGTCGGACTCGATGCGAACGCGATCGCCGTTCGGGTCCAGGTTGACCTGGCCGCGCCAAGGGGCCTGACCACTCAGGCGCTTGCCCCAACTGGATCCCAGCCAGGGGGCCATTCCGGCAGCGGTCGCCCGGCCCTGCGCCAGCAACTGTACCTGCCCGTCGAGCGTTGCCGCATCGATGCGTATCGGCCCCCCCATGAACTGGGCGGTGATGTTGTTCGCGGTCAGGCTGCTGCCGGTGAAGTCGATGGCCCCGCGCGCATGGTCGAGCCGGGGCAGGGCCGTCGGGAACAGGGTGTTGTCGAGGAAGGACAGCCGGCCGCTGACCGTGGTGTCATGACTGTGCCGCAGCGGCACAGTCATCTTCAGCGCCAGCCGCATCGGTCCGCTGCCGACGAGCGTGTCGGTCATGCCGCGAAGCTTTTCGCCGACCGGGCTGAAGTTGGAAAACCGGATGAAGTCCTGGACCGGTCCGTTGGCCTCGCCATCGATGTGCAGCACCTCCTCGTGATGCAGCAGGTCAGGGATGAAGGCCCGCACGGGCGACAGGGCCACACCATAGATGCGCGCCTGGCGCGAGGTGATCTCCATCGTCTTGCCCTGGAACAAGACGCGTGCCTGCACGCCTTCGATGCGCGGCCATCCGCGCACATACCCGATCGCGACATCCTTGACCTGAGCCTCGAGGTGGAACACGCCTTCGCCATGCTCGAACGGATACTTCGCCAGGTCGCCTCGCAAGGTCAGCTTCACGTCGTCCGACCGGCCTGCTTCGATCCCCTCCTTCACCCAGTTGACCGTGATGTCGCCGATGACCCTGGGCAGATAACGATAGACGGCGGTGCCATCTGCACGCGTCAGGTGTGCGCGAATATCCACCACGCCCGGATGACCTGCGATCAATTCATAGCTGCCCTGCGCCGTGCCGGCCGCATCCTGGTTGGAAAAGGCCGCATCCTCGACCGTCAGCAGCCTGCCGCGCCCGGTTTTTTTCCAGTTGCCGCGCGCGCGAAGCGCATCGATGGGCATCAGCGGCTCGCGGAACAGTTCGGGCATGTTCAGGACCAGTTGCTTCGAGTCGAGGGTGAATACGCCCGCCTCGGCATCGCCGCCCAGGCTGCCCGACAGGTTTTCCAGGCCGGGCTGCTTGCCGTTAGCCGCCAGACCCAGTCCGGAAAAACGCGTGGCGATGCTGAAGTTGTCCAGCCCCGGCTCGGCGCCCTGCCATTTGAAACGCAGGCTGTCGAGGCGCCCCTGCGGCTTGAGCGCCTGCAGGCGAGTACGCAGCGCGTCGTCCATCGGCAGGCTGGGCAGCACCGCTTGCCAGCTTCCCAGGTTGAGCGCCTGGGCGGTGATCTCGCGCGACACGTCATTCCAGGCGAGGCCCAGGTTGAAGGGCTTGCCGAGCGCGCCGCCCGGCATGGCGACGCGCACGTCCTGGAACGCGAGGCTTTGCCCATCCGGCCCGCGCTTCCAGATTGCCTGGCCGCGCACCTGCGCCAGCTCGAGCACGGGCAGTTCCGCCCCCAGGCGGGTTTGTATCGTGCGCAGGTCCACGCCCGCCGACACGCTGGCGAGGGCGCCCTTGTCGACGTTGAAGTGCACGTGCAGCGCGCCCCAGCCCTGATGGGGCTGGTAGGCCACCTCCAGCCAGCGCGCCAGCCCCGGGAATGAAACACCCGCCACTTCCGCCTCGATCGTGCCGCTCCAGGTCTTGAGGTCATCCACGCTGCGCGCGGTCATCTGCGCATCGAAAAAAAGCGGCCGCGCCAGGCTGGCCGGCGGGACCGCCCTCAAGGTCAGGCGATGGGCGCGACGCCGGTTGGTCAGGGTGAAATCGACCCCGGTCAGCGTCAGCGGCGGCGCGCCCCGCACCTCGTCGAGCCACGTCAGCGTAGCCTGGCCCACATGCACCTGGCCCTGCCTGAGCAGCCAGCTCGTGAATCCGCTATCGGGGTCGGCAGGATTGATCGGGATGCCGCCGACATAAAAATGCCGGTCGCGCGCGCGCCGCACGCCCAGGGTCAGGCCCTGTAGCTCGATATGATTGAAGCGCGGTTCGAGTATCAGCAACGAGCGCCAGGAAAACTCGGCCTTCAGGTCGGGCAGGAACAAGGCCGGCCGGCCCTGCTGGTCGTAGAGACGCACGCCCTGCATGCGAAATTCGGGGCGCGCCTGCTGCCACACGCCAGACACCGCCTCCAGCGTGACGGTCTGGCCCAGCGCACGCGACATCAGTCTGGCCACGGTGTCGCGGTGGTCGCCGATGTTCGGCAGCACCCAGAAGAACATGACCGAAGCCGCGATCGCGAAGCCCAGCGCAGCCACACCGGCCAGTACGGCCATGACGACGGCCAGCCGGCGAAGGGTCAACGCGAATGCGGGTGAAAGGGCCATAAACAGAGGGTCTCGAATCCCCTGATTCTATGCGCTTGCACGCGCCTTGCGGCGCCTTGCAGCGGTAAAAAATCGTGTCTCACTCGCCGGTGAAACGGTGGATCTGCCGGCGATCGCGCTTGGTGGGCCGACCCTTGATCGTCGCGGCCGGACTCGCGGCCAGCTTGCGGTCGCTGATCTGCTGCAGGCGCCGCGCCTGGCTCTCGGGATCTTCCTCGTACAACTGCTGCGCGACCGGCGCGGGACTGCGCTGCATCGACAGGCCGCGCACCGACACCTGCCAGTCGGCGTCGCCGACATGCAGGTCCAGCCTGTCGCCGGGCCTGACTTCGCGCGCCGGCTTGACGCGCTCGCCGTTGAGCCTGACCCGGCCGTTCTCGATGGCCTGGGTCGCGAGGCTGCGCGTCTTGAAAAAGCGCGCGGCCCACAGCCATTTGTCGAGCCGCATCCTGTCGAGTGTCGTTTGATTGCCTGGCAATGCGCATCCCGCGGCCACTGCCGCATGAAAAAATCCTGATACCGGAATTGTGCCGGCTTTGATCCGTTTGCACCAATCCGGTCCACGCCATTCGAGCAGGCGATGGCATCTAGAAGCCCCGGTACAATGGCAGGTTTTTCAGCAAGGAAAACCCCATGCCCAAAATCCTCGCCCTGTCCGGCAGCATTCGTCGCGATTCCTGGAATCGCAAGCTCATCCAGGCCGCTGTCGACGCGGCCCAGGCTGCCGGCGGCGACGTCACGCTGATCGACCTGGCCGACTATCCGCTGCCCATCATGGACGAAGACCTCGAAGCACGCGAAGGCCTGCCCGACAGCGCCCTGCGCCTGAAGGCGCTGTTCAAGGAACACGACGCCCTGCTGATCGCCAGCCCCGAGTACAACAGCTCGATCCCGCCGCTGCTGAAAAACGCCATCGACTGGGTGTCGCGGGAGTGGCAGGGCGAATCCGGCCTGGTGCCCTACCAGCACAAGGTGGCGGCCATCATGGGCGCCTCCCCGGGATCGCTGGGCGGCATGCGGATGCTGCCGCATTTGCGTCAGATCCTGAACGCGCTGGGCGTGCTGGTGCTGCCGGGACAGTTCTCGCTGGCCCACGCCGACGAAGCGTTCGATGCGGAAACCGGCGCGCTCAAGTCGCCGGCACGCCTGCACAGCCTGGTGCTGGAACTGGTCAACACCACCCGTGCGCTCACGCCCCCTCGCCCTGAATAAAAAAGGCGCCCCGAAGGGCGCCAGCTGCTGCAGAGCAGAGGGAGTCGTCTATCGATAAACCGTCACGGTCTGGCTGGTCACGTTGCCCGAGTTGTCGGTGACGCGAATCGTCACCGTATGGGCGCCGGTAGCCAGCTTGCGGGTATTCCAGGCGTACTTGAATTCGCCGCCATAGGTCACGGCCACTTCCTTGCCGTCGATGACCAGCGAGATCTTCGCCACGCTCTGGTTGTCGGATGCGCTGGCCCGGACGGTGAAGCGACCGCCGGATAGCGTCATGCCGTCGGTCAGGTTGAAGCTGTTGATCGTGGGCGAGCCGCTGTCGTTGCCCAGCGTGACCGTCACCGAGGGCGACGTGCCGCGATTGCCGGCTGCATCATAGGCGCGAACGCTCAGCGCATAGCTGCCGTCAATCTTGCCCGCGGTATCCCAGGCAAAGGCGAAAGGCGCCAGGCTGTCGGTCGCCACCAGTTGATTGTTGACATACAGCTCGGCGCGCGTCACGCCCACATTGTCGGTAGCCTTGACGTCGACCGCGACGACGCCTGAAACGAGCCCCCCCGTGGGCGAGGTGATGGAGACGACCGGAGCCTCGCTGTCGACCGCACCGGCCTGCCGCGCGGCCTGCACGGCCGCGGCCGCATTGACCCGTCCGTGTCCGAAGTAGTTGTCAAACCCCGACGTGCCCAGGTCCACGCTATTGCTGGTCAGCAACCGGTCCAGGTCAGCAGGCGTCAGGCGACTGTTGGCCGACAGCATCAAGGCCGCCGTGGCCGCCACGATCGGGCTGGAGAACGAGGTGCCGGAGGCATTCGAGTACCCGCCGCCCACCTTGGTCGTGTAGATACTGACGCCGGGGGCTGACACGTCGACGTAGGCACCATGGCTGGAGAAGCTCGCGCGCGCATCGTTCTGGTCGGTTGCCGCCACGGTCAGCAAGGCGTCGTGGGCCGCGATATTTTCCTGGGCGCCGCTGTTGCCGGCTGCCACGATCACCACGCCGCCCTTGTTTCTCAGGTACTGGGCGGCCGTCTGGATGGTCGAGCTGCCCGACACGCCGTTGAAGCTGATGTTGACGACCTTGGCGCCGTTGTCGGCTGCCCAGTAGATCGCCTGCGCCATGGTGCTCCAGTAGGCATAGCCGTTCGCGTCGGCCACCCGCACCGGCATGATCTTGGCGCCCCAGGCCACGCCCGCGCTGCCCTGTCCATTGTTGGCGGCCATGGCCGCCACGCCCGACACCCAGGTGCCGTGGCCGTGAACGTCAGCCGTGTTCGAGTTGTTCTCGTACATGTTCCAGCCCGGCACCATGTTGGCGGCGAGATCGGGATGGGTGCCATCCACGCCGGTATCGAGCACCGCGATGGTGACGCCGCTGCCGTTGGCAGTATCCCAGGCCGCCGGCGCCTGGATCTTGGGCAGGGCCCAGCTATTGCCGTAGGAAGGATCGGACACCGTTGCTGCGTGGGCCACCAGCATGTCGAGTTCGACGAACTTCAGCTTGCGGTTCTTGCGCATCTCGCGCATCGTCGCCACCTCGTCGACGCCCGCAGGCAGTTCGACGACATGGGTGTTCAGCTTCCGGATAAAGGCGCGGGAACGCCCCTTGTGCGAC
>JBFHQA010000123.1:0-8163 GCA_041592455.1 Thiobacillus sp.
CCTCACGCCGGCGGCGTGGCACAGCCTGGTGCCGCAGATCCGCTCGGCCGGCACCGCGTTTGGCCGCAGCGACGACAAGGCGGGCCACAAGGTGCTGGTCGAGTTTGTGTCGGCGAACCCGACCGGCCCGCTGCACGTGGGCCACGGCCGCCCGGCCGCGCTCGGCGACGCGATCTGCAACCTGTACGCAACGCAGGGCTGGGAGGTCTACCGCGAGTTCTACTACAACGACGCCGGGGTGCAGATCGCCACGCTGGCCAACAGCGTGCAGGCGCGTGCAAAAGGCCTGAAGCCGGGCGACGCCGAGTGGCCGGAAGCGGCCTACAACGGCGACTACATCGCCGACATCGCCGCCGATTTCCTGGCGAAGAAAACGGTGAAATCGGACGACCGCGAATACACGGCGACCGGCGACATCGACGACCTCGACTCGATCCGCCAGTTCGGCGTGGCCTATCTGCGCCACGAGCAGGACCTCGACCTCAAGGCCTTCGCGGTGCGCTTCGACCACTATTACCTGGAGTCGAGCCTTTACACCAGCGGCCGCGTCGCGGCGGCGGTGCAGAAGCTCGTCGACGCCGGCAAGACCTACGAGCAGGACGACGCGCTGTGGCTGCGCACGACCGACTACGGCGACGACAAGGACCGCGTGATGCGGAAATCCGACGGCACCTACACCTACTTCGTGCCGGACGTCGCTTACCACATCGCCAAGTTCGAGCGCGGCTATGAGCGCGCGATCAACATCCAGGGCACCGACCACCACGGCACGATCGCTCGAGTCAGGGCCGGCCTGCAGGCCGCCGGCGTCGGCATCCCCGAGGGCTATCCCGACTACCTTCTGCACACGATGGTGCGCGTGATGCGCGGCGGCGAAGAGGTCAAGATCTCCAAGCGCGCGGGCAGCTACGTCACGCTGCGCGACCTGATCGAGTGGACCAGCAAGGACGCGGTACGCTTCTTCCTGCTCTCGCGCAAGCCCGACACCGAATACATCTTCGACGTCGACCTCGCGCTCGCACGCAACAACGACAACCCGGTCTACTACGTGCAGTACGCGCACGCGCGCATCTGCCGCGTGTTCGAGGAATGGGGCGGCATGGCCGACGCGCTCGACCGCGCCGACCTCGCGCCGCTGACCGCGTCGCACGAGACCGCGCTGATCCAGCGCCTCGCCGAGTATCCCGAAACGGTCGCCACCGCCGCGCGCGAACTGGCGCCGCATCTGCTGGTCCACTACCTGCAGACGCTGGCGGGCGATTTCCACGCCTGGTACAACGCCGAGAAATTCCTGGTCGACGACGAGGCGACCAGGCTGGCCCGGCTGGCGCTGGCGGACGCCACCCGCATTACGATTGTTAACGGCCTGGCCTTGCTCGGCGTATCCGCCCCGGAGAAAATGTAGTCATGGCAAAGTCCAACAATCGCAGCAGCGGCCGGTCCGGCGGCAGCTCCATCTTCACCGGCGTGCTGATCGGGCTTACCTTCGGCGCCGTGCTCGCTGTCGGTATCGCGCTGTGGGTAACGGGCAACAACCCGTTCAAGACTGCCGCGTCCGACGCGCCGGCCAAGCCTGCGCCCGAGGCCGTGGCGCCCGCGCAGCCTGCCGCGCCCGAAGCCGCGCCCAGCTTCGATTTCTACAAGGTGCTGCCGAGCGACGCGCCGAGCGAGGTCGCCCCGTCGCCGGCGGCGCCCCAGCCGAGCATGCCGCTGTATTACCTGCAGGCCGGTGCGTTCCAGAACCCGTCCGACGCCGACAACCTGAAGGCCCAGCTCGCCCTGCTCGGCGTCGAAGCCGTGATCCAGACCCGCGACCTGGGCGAGAAGGGCGTTTTTCATCGCGTGCGCATCGGCCCGTTCAACAACATGAGCCCGATCAACATGACCCGCAAGCTGCTCGCGCAGAACAATATCCCTGCCACGCTGGTCAAAGAAGTTCCCAACCCACAGGAGACGCCTTGATGTTCACTCGCACACTGGCCTTTTTCGCCGCAGCCGTATTGTCCCTGTCCGCGTTCGCGGCCTCCGATTCCGCTTTCGAGGGCCACGACTACACGCGCCTGGCCAAGCCCCAGCCCGTCGCCACCGGCAAGAAGATCGAGGTGCTGGAGTTCTTCTGGTATCGCTGCCCGCATTGCTTCCAGCTCGAGCCCGGCCTCGGCGCCTGGCTGAAGAAGCTGCCCAAGGACGCCCAGGTGCGCCGCGTGCCGGCCGTGTTCCGCGACGACTGGATGCCGGGCGCCAAGCTCTTCTACACGCTTGAGCAGATGGGCCTGCTCGACCGCCTGCACACCAAGGTGTTCGATGCCTACCACGTCGAGAACATCAACCTCAACGACCCGGCCGTGCTCGGCGGCTGGATCGCCAAGCACGGCGTCGACCGCAGGAAGTTCGAGTCGATTTACAACTCGTTCTCGACCCAGTCCAAGGCCACGCAGGGCGCGCGCCTGGCCAGTGCCTACGCCATCACCGGCGTGCCGGCCTTCATCATCGACGGCAAGTACGCCACCTCGATGTCGATGACCCACAGCGAACCGCGCCTGTTCGACGTGCTGGACCAGCTGATCGTCAAGGCGCGCGCCGAACGCGCCGGCAAAAAGTCCAAGTAAGCGTTTGTCGACCGCGCCGCTCAAGGTATTCATCACCGGCGCCAGTTCCGGCCTCGGCGCGGCGCTGGCGCGGCACTACGGCGCACAGGGCGCGCGGCTGGGCCTGGCCGGACGCCGTCTCGACGCGCTGCAGGCCACGGCCAAGGATGTTGACGCCCGGCTGTACCAGGCCGACGTGCGCGATGCCGACGCCATGCATGCCGCCGCCACCGCCTTTCTCGACGAGGTCGGCGCGCCCGACATCGTCATCGCGGCCGCCGGCATCAGCGTCGGCACGCTGACCGAGGAAGCATCCGACACCCCGGTTTTCCAGGCCGTGATGGACGCCAACGTCATGGGGCTGGTGCACACGTTCCGACCCTTCATACCGGCCATGTCCCGCGGCGGTGTGCTGTGCGGCATTTCCAGCGTCGCCGGCGTGCGCGGCCTGCCAGGCGGCGGCGCCTATTCGGCGTCGAAGGCCGCGGCCACGGTCTACCTGGAAGCCCTGCGCCTGGAACAGAAGCCGCGCGGCCTCGCCGTCGTCACCATCGCGCCGGGCTACATCGACACCCCGATGACGCGGGTCAACCCCTACGCCATGCCCTTCAAGCTGACGGCCGAAGTGGCCGCTAATAAAGTGGCAAGGTGCATCGCGTTGCGCCGCGCCTACACCGTGATCCCCTGGCAGATGGCCTGGGTGTCACGATTGCTGAAATGGCTACCGATTCCGGTCTATGATGCATTATTCGTCAAAGCGCCGCGCAAACCCCGTGGTTTGCCCACCTAAGCAGAAAAACTTCGCGGAGAAGCAATGCCTCAACCCCTGAACATCATACTCATCGACGACCACCCGCTGCTGCGGATGGGCGTGGCCGGCTACATCGAGCAGGAGCCCGACCTCACGCTGACGGCGCAACTGGCCAACGCAGCCGAATTGCGCGCCTGGATCGAGGCCGGCAACAAGGCGGATGCGGCCCTGCTCGACCGCTCGCTGCCGGATGCGGACGGCCTCGACCTGGTGTCCGACCTGCGCGACCTCGGCATCAAGGTCATCATGCTGACCATCGCCGATACCGACGAGGAGATCTCAGAAGCCATCTCGTCCGGCGTCGACGGCTACGTCGTCAAGTCGAGCGACCCCGAGCAGGTGCTGGCCGCGATCCGCAGCGTCTGCGACGGCCAGAGCAGCTTCCCGCTCAACATCATGCAGAAGATGGCGCGCGGCGAACTCAACAGCAGCGCCCTGTCGTCGCTGACCGCGCGCGAAATGGAAATCGTCAGCCAGGTCAAGGAAGGCCTCTCCAACAAGGCCATCGCCTTCAAGATGAACCTCTCGGAAAACACCGTGCGCAACCACCTGCGCAACATCATGGAAAAGCTCGGTCTGCGCAACCGCGTGCAGGTCGCGACGCTGGCGCTGAAGGAAGACCAGAAGCGGCATTGAGTCGGGTGCGGCAGCAATAAGAAGCGGCGGCTCAAGGCCGCCGCTTCTTATTGTCCGATGCGATCAGCGCAAGCGACGACGCGCCGCAAAGCCAACCAGCCCTAACCCGGCCAACATCAAAGCGTACGTTTCGGGCTCAGGGACAGGCACAGTGTTGCCGGCTTCCACCGTAATATTGTCGATCGCGACATAGCCTGCCGACTGGAACTGGACGTGGAAACCATTGCTGCTAAAAAGGTTTGGCGAGAGCGTCACGCCATTGGCCCCCAGACTCACGGTCTGGCTCGACAGCAATGATGTGTAATCCCCGTTCCAGATTTTCAAATCCGTGGTCATCGGCGTACCCTGCCACGCTCCCAAATCGAAACTGAACAAGCTGACACCTTGCGACCAACCGGCGTTGGGAGTGATGCCAACATCCGCCCAAGCGGTGGGCGAATACGTCACGTGGTACAAGCTCCCCCACAATGCCCAGACCCGCATCTGATCCGTGTTGGGCGATGCACCCGAATCGGCTTTGCCCATAAAGGTCACCGTCAGGTTTGGAACGCCATAGTTGCTACCCACGATCGTGCCATTGCCGGCTGAATGCCAGGGGTCGATCACTGTTGGAACAGCATATGCATTGCTGGCGAGCAGGGTTAACGTGGCCACGATGGTTGAGCGTTGCCGAAGTTGAAGAAAGTCCATTTGTTATCCTTAGTTGAGCCAACTTGTTTTTTAAAAAAGCGCTTCAGGATCGCGGCTTATATCAAAGCCACACTGAAGCTTTTGATGTCAAAGCAATGAATATTCCAGGCACAACAAGATCTAAAAAACATGAATATATCAATAGGATAGGATTGTCTTTTCGGCCATTACCGCCCGAAAAACCTGCACGCTGTAAAGAAACTCGACAAAGATGGCCGCAGGAAGCGCCAACAAAAACGGCAGCATACGTTGCCGCCGTTTTTTCTTGATGCGATGGCGATTTCGTCATCCGCCTGGCCACCTTCCGCAATCATCCGGAACTGCTTCCGTCATTTTTGCGCGGCCGCTTGAGTTCCCCCTTTTTCCAGCGTTTCCCGATGGACCCCGAGATGGCGGCCTTGAGCAGCTTCTGGAAGCTGGGGCACTCCGCATGACTAGGCGCGGGGCAGGCCGCAGCATGCCGCAGCCCCCGGCTCACCGCGCGCAGCCGCTTGATCAGCGCGTCGATCTCGTCGGCCTTGTCCGCCAGCAGCTGTCGGTCGATATTCGCTTCGCCGTTGGGCGTGAACATGGAACGGATCTCGTCCAGGGACAGGCCCGCCGCCTGCCCCAGTGAAATCAGCGCCAGCTGATCCAGCACGGCCGGGGCGAAGCGGCGCCGGATACCCTGCCGGCTGACCGAGGCAATGAGGCCTTTTTTCTCGTAATAGCGCAGCGTCGATGCCGGCACGCCGGTGCTTTTGGCCACTTCCGAAATATCCATGTCGCCCCCCTTGACTTGAAGTTGACTTCAACTTGTATCGTGTGCCCAACCTGTTCTTTCGTCAACCACCAGGAGCACACATGACTGACTCGTACACCATCCCCCTCGTCATTCTCATCGGCATCGGAGCCACCATGGTCATGGATCTCTGGCTGATGCTCATCCAGCGCCTGGGTGTCCAGACGCTCAACTTCGCGCTGATCGGCCGGTGGGTCGGACACCTCTTCCGGGGCCGCTTCGCCCACGCATCGATCGGCAAAGCGCCGCCGATCCCGGGCGAACGGGCGCTGGGCTGGTTCACCCACTATGCCATCGGCGTCGCCTTCGCGGCCCTGCTCGCCTGCATCCACGGGACCGGCTGGGTGCAAGCGCCCACGCTGCTGCCGGCGCTGTGGGTGGGCATGAGCACCGTCGTGGCGCCGCTGTTCGTGATGCAGCCGGCGATGGGGTCCGGCTTTGCCGCCTCGAAAACGCCGGCGCCGCTGAAGAACTGCTTCCGCAGCCTGGTCAATCACACCATATTCGGTCTGGGCCTGTACCTGTCGGCCCTGGCGCTCGCGTGGATGGTCCGATGACGCGCGCCAACCCGACCACCCTCCCCTTGCCAACCGGAGCACGCCCCATGAAAAAACTCGCCATCATTTACCACAGTGCCCATGGTCACACTGCGCACATCGCCTCGCACATCCATGCAGGCGCCCTCGGCGTGCCTGATACCGAGGTCCATATGCTGAAGGCAGACGACCTCGCAGGCGCGCCCGATGCGCTGCTTGAGTACGACGGATACATTCTGGGTTCGCCGACCTACCTCGGCGGCGTGTCAGGAACCTTCAAGACCTTCATGGACGCCACCGGCCGGCTGTGGCGCAACCAGCAGCTCAAGGGCAAGCTGGCGAGCGGGTTTACGGTGTCGTCGCTGCCGGCCGGTGACAAGCAGTCCACGCTGATTTCGATGTTCGTCTTTTGCATGCAGCACGGCATGCTCTGGGTCGGCAACCCCATCCTGCCCGAGCAACACATCGGCGTTCCATATGACGAAGCGGCCAACCGCCTGGGTTCGTGGACCGGACTGATGGCGCAGGCGGGCCACGCGGCCCCCGCCGATGCGTTCCCGGCAGGCGACATCAAGACGGCCAGGCTGTTCGGAGAACACTTCTCGAACGTCCTGCATCGCGTGACCCACGCTGCCTGAAACCTGTTCGACGCCAGGAGAAACCACCATGATCCCCAAGCAATACGGGCCTTATCTATTCAGCCTGATCCTGTCCGGACTGATGTCCTTGCTGGTCTCGGGCATCACGACGTACCGCGCCACGGGAATCGCCCCCCACTTTGTCGAGATCTGGATCGGGGCGTGGCTTGCGGCATGGCTGGTTGCGTTTCCGGCCGTGCTGCTGGTCTCCCCGCTGGCCCGGCATATTGTGCGGCGCCTCAGCGCGGCGGACTGAGCAAGCCGCGCCTGCCCGGAATCGCCAGGCAGGCGAGGCTTATTCCACCGTCACCGATTTCGCCAGGTTCCGCGGCTTGTCGACGTCGGTGCCCTTCTGTAGTGCCGCGTGGTACGACAGCATCTGCAGCGGCACGGTGTGCAGGATCGGCGACAGCGGGCCGTTGTGGCCGCCCGCCAGCTTGATGACGTGCACGAACTCGGTTTCCTCGATGTGCACGTCACCGTCGGAGAACACGTACAGCTCGCCGCCTCGGGCGCGCACTTCCTGCATGTTCGATTTCAGCTTTTCGATCAACTGGTCGTTGGGCGCGATCGTGATCACCGGCATGTTCTCGTCGACCAGCGCCAGCGGGCCATGCTTGAGCTCACCCGCCGGATACGCCTCGGCGTGGATGTAGGAGATTTCCTTGAGCTTGAGCGCGCCTTCGAGCGCGATCGGATAGTGCACGCCGCGGCCGAGGAACAGCGCGTGGCTCTTGTTGGCGAAGCGCTGCGACCAGGACTCGACCAGCGGCTCCAGCGCCAGCACCTGCTGCACCTGGTTGGGCAGGCTGCGCAGCGCGGCGAGATGCGCCGCCTCCTGCTCGGGCGTCAGACGTCCGCGCAGCTTGGCGAGCACCAGCGTCAGCAGGAACAGGCCGGCGAGCTGGGTGGTGAAGGCCTTGGTCGACGCGACGCCGATCTCGGGGCCGGCGCGGGTCAGGAACTTGAGCCGCGACGCGCGCGTGAGCGCCGACTCGGGCACGTTGCAGATGGTGAGCGTGTTGTCCTGGCCGAGCGACTTGGCGTGGTTCAGCGCCGCCAGCGTGTCGGCGGTCTCGCCCGACTGCGAGATGGTGACGACGAGCGCGTCGGGATTGGGCACCGAGGTGCGGTAGCGGTATTCGCTGGCGATCTCGGCGTGCGCCGGGATGCCGGCGATTTCCTCGAGCCAGTAGGTCGCGACCTTGGCGGCGTGGAAGCTGGTGCCGCAGGCGAGGAAGGTCACGGCGTTGACCCGGCCGAGCACCTCGGCCGCATCGTAGCCGAACCACTCGGGCTGCACGCGGTCCTGCGACACGGCGTTCAGCAGCGTCTCGGTCAGCGCGCGAGGCTGCTCGTGGATTTCCTTCTGCATGAAGTGCCGGTAGTTGCCGAGCTCGGCCATGTCGGCCGACAGCTCGGACACGTGCACGCTGCGGTCGACCGTGTTGCCGTCGGCGTCGTAAACGATGACTTCGAGCAG
>JBFHQA010000124.1:0-8141 GCA_041592455.1 Thiobacillus sp.
CGCGCAGCTGTTCGGCCTCGAACTGGAAATCCATCGTGCGGTAGGGACGGTCCCAGTCGCCCAGCACGCCGAGG
Source organism: Thiobacillus sp. (assembly GCA_041592455.1). GTDB lineage: Bacteria > Pseudomonadota > Gammaproteobacteria > Burkholderiales > Thiobacillaceae > Thiobacillus. The sequence goes on from JBFHQA010000124.1 coordinate 75, forward strand.
CGAATGAAGTCGGCCTTCTGGCGTTCGATCTGCGCGGCGGCGTATTCGCGGCAAAGTTCGCGGAATCTCGCCGGGTCGTTGTTCTTGCCGTGCGTCTTTTCTACCTGCAGCTCGATCGGCAGGCCGTGGCAGTCCCAGCCCGGAACGTAGGGCGCGTCGAATCCCGACAGCGTCTTGGCCTTGACGATGATGTCCTTGAGGATCTTGTTGACCGCGTGGCCGATGTGGATGTCGCCGTTGGCGTAGGGCGGGCCGTCGTGCAGGATGAACCTGGGCCGGCCGGCTGCCGCCTTGCGGATCGCCTCGTAGCGTTTTTTCTCCTGCCAGCTTTTCACCCAGCCGGGTTCGCGCTTGGCGAGGTCGCCGCGCATCGGAAAAGGGGTGTCGGGGAGGTTCAGCGTGCTCTTGTAGTCAGACATGACGGTGTTCTAGAAAGTGTTTGGCGTTGTCCACGTCGCGATGGATCTGCGCGACCAGGCTGTCGAGGTCGGGGTATTTTTCCTCGTCGCGCAGCTTGTGCAGGAAATCCACCCGCACGCGGCGACCGTAAATCTCGGTGCTGAAATCGAACAGGTGGACTTCGAGCACGGGCACCGCATCCGGGCTCTTGACGGTGGGCCGCTTGCCGAGGCTTGCCACCCCCGGCAGCATCTTGCCGTCGAGGCCGCAGACCTCGACTGCAAAAATGCCCATCAGCGGCGGCCGGTTGTGCTTGAGCTGGATGTTGGCGGTGGGAAAGCCGATATCGCGCCCGAGCTTGTCGCCGTGCACGACCCGGCCCGAGATGCTGTAGGGGCGGCCCAGCAGGCGCGCCGCATGTTCGAGGTCGCCTCCCGCCAGGGCGTGACGCACGGCGGTCGACGAGGAGCGTTCACCGGCCACCGCCACCGTGGGCAGGAATTCGGCCTCGAAGCCGAGCGACCGGCCTGTCTGCTCCAGCAGGGCAAAGTCTCCTGCGCGTTTGGCGCCGTAGCGGAAGTCGTCGCCCACCAGCACGTAGCGCGCCTGCAGCGTGCGCCCCAGTACCTGCTCGATAAAGGCTTCGGCGGACAGGGACGAAAAGGCCCGGTCGAAGCGGAACACGTGCATCCGGTCGATGCCCGTCTGCCGCAGGTATTCGGCTTTCTCGCGCAGGCTGGACAGCCGCGCCGGCGCCTGCTCGGGCGTGAAGAACTCGCGCGGATGCGGCTCGAAACTCAGCACGCAGCTCGGCAGGCCGCGCGCCCGCGCCACATCCTGCAGGCGGGCGAGCATGGCCTGATGGCCGAGGTGCAGGCCATCGAAGTTGCCGATGGTGACCGCATGGGGCGTGTCGAGAGAACTGAAACCGTGGGTGATGCGCATTGCAGGCGAGTCGCCAAAAAAGGGCTTATTCTAGCCGATTCAGCGCCTTGACTGGTTCTTCGGCGCGCAGGCAGGGTGCAATCAGTCCGCCGCGCGGCGGACGAATTGACGGGGGCGGAAGCCCATGGCCCCCAGTGCGACGAAATACAGCGCCGCGCCTCCTCCGACCAGCCACGACAGGCGAACGATGCGATCGATGAACCCTGCCGCCAGCCACCATGAAGCCTCGCCCATCGCATAGAACAGCATGCCGCCCATCAGGGTGACCGCCAGCAGCACCCGGACGAAATAGCCCGTCCAGCCGGGCTGGGGCTGATAGATCTGGTGCTTCCTCAACAGGTGCAGCAGCAGGCCGGCGTTGAGGCAGGCGCCCAGGCCGATGGCCAGCGCCAGGCCGGCATGGCCTAGCGGAATGATGAAGGCCAGGTTCATCAGCTGGGTGGCGATGAGCGTGAAGATGGCCACCTTGACCGGGGTGCGGATGTTCTGCCGGGCGTAGAATCCCGGCGCCAGCACCTTGACCAGGATCAGCCCGACCAGCCCCAGGCTGTAGGCAACGAGCGCCTGCTGGGTCATGAGCACGTCGTTCGCGCTAAAGGCGCCGTAGTGGAACAGGGTGGCAATGAGCGGAACTGCCAGCACCGCCAGGGCCACTGCAGAGGGCAGCGCGAGCAGAAGCGTGAGCCGCAGCCCCCAGTCGAGCAGCCTGGAATACTCATCCGGCTTGTCGTCGGCGTAGTGCTTGGCCAGGCTAGGCAGAAGGATCGTACCCAGCGCCACGCCCAGCATGCCGGCCGGAAACTCCATCAGGCGGTCGGCGTAATAGAGCCACGACACGCTGCCCGTCACGAGGAAGGACGCGAAGATCGTATTGATCAGCAGGCTGATCTGGGCGACCGACACGCCCAGCGTGGCAGGGGCCATCAGTTTCAGGATGCGGCGCACGCCGGGGTCGTCGAAATGCCGCGTCGGGCGCGGCAGCATCCTGATCTTGAGCAGGTGCGGAATCATCCATGCCAGTTGCAGTACCCCGCCCAGGGCCACCCCCCAGCCGAGCGCCAGCACCGGCGGGTCGAAGTAGGGCGCCAGCCACAGCGAAGCAACGATCATGGCCACGTTCAGCAGGACGGGCGCGAACGCCGGCACCGAGAACTTGCTGTGGGTGTTCAGGATGCCGGCCGCCAGCGCAACCAGCGAAATGAAGATGATGTAGGGGAAAGTGATCCGCAGCAGCGTGACCGTGAGCTCGAATTTGTCCGGATCGGCCCTGAAGCCGGGTGCGCTGACATAGGCCACCCAGGGGGCGCCCACGATGCCCAGCAGGGCGACGATTACCAGCACCAGCGTCAAGGCGGTTCCCACCTGGTTGACCAGCACCTGGGTCGCATCGTGTCCCTTGCGGTTCTTGTATTCCGCCAGGATTGGCACGAAGGCCTGGGAGAACGCCCCCTCTGCAAACAGCCGCCGCAACAGGTTGGGGATCTTGAACGCGACAAAGAACGCATCGGTGAGCAGGCCGGCGCCGAATACCCGGGCGATGATGGCATCGCGGACGAAGCCCAGGATGCGCGACAGGAAGGTCATGCTGCTGACCGCAGCGAGGGCTTTGAGTAGATTCATGAATGGGCCGTAGTTTGCCCGCATTGTGAGGGGCGTGCGGCCGGGCTGCAAGACTGCTTGTCCGGGGCTTGATTTATTGGCGGATTGTCACGTACAATCGCGGGCTTTGGTGGATTTGCTCCGTTCGACGGGGCGCCCAGACAGATTCAATCCGCCTCGAACCCTGTTCGGGGCCTACAGGAGCAATATTTTATGGCGAACTCCGCCCAGGCACGTAAGCGCGCACGTCAGGCCAGCGCCCAGCGCGACAGCAACATGAGTCAGCGTTCCGAACTCCGCACCGCGATCAAGAAGGTTCGCAAGGCGATCGAGGCTGGCGACAAGGCCGCTGCACAGCAGGTTTTCCAGGCTTCCATGAGCGTGATCGACAGCATTGCCGACAAGCAGATCGTGCACAAGAACAAGGCTGCCCGTCACAAGAGCCGCCTGTCCCTGGCCGTCAAGAGCATGGCCTGAAGGCTTTCTGCAGCGGGTGCGCCTGCTGCCCAATAAAAAACGCCGCATCAGCGGCGTTTTTTATTGGCTGCCGGGGGGCGACTACTCTTCGTTCTCGGTCATCAATTCATTGCTGTGGGCAAAGGCTTGCAGGAACCGCCAGGCGTTCGGATCGCTGTCCCTGAGTTTCCTGTCCACGACCACGCAGCGGATGCCGTCCAGCGTCTTGGGCTGCACGTAGGGCGAGTAGTTGGTGCGGTTGTTGGGGTCGATGGACGCGAACGCACCGGCCAGGCGGTCGGCCCAGTCGCTGGGACGAAACCGGGAGCCCTTGGTCGTGATGCCGCGAATGATGAAGGGAAGAGTGGTGGTGGCGTCATCCATGGGGCGGCGGGCTTTATTCATGAGTTGCCGGATTTTAGCACGGGCCGGATGGGGTGAATCGGGAAGCCCGGCTTGCACGGACGCGGCATTTTGTTGATACTGCGTGGGCTTACCCGACCAAATTGGTCAACATATCGATAAATTCAAATCTGGAGGAGAGCAGCATGAAAAATCCATTGGACTCGTTGTGGGGCACGGTGATTGCGGGCTTTGTGCTCACGGCCGTGTTGTATGTTTTTGCCCGCAATTTCCTGAATTAAGCGAGGACTGGAGACATGGACAATATCGACCTGATTTCCGCTTTGGCCCGCTGGGTGCATTTCATGGCCGGCATCATGTGGATCGGCCTGCTGTATTACTTCAACTTCGTCCAGGTGGCGGCCTTGAAGAATGCCGGGGCCGACGGCACGGCAACCGGCATCACCAAGCATGTGGCCCCGCGCGCGCTGCTGTTCTTCCGCTGGTCGGCCCTGCTGACCTGGTTTGCCGGCGCAGCCTTGCTGGGCCCGCATTTCGTCGATGCCTTCATGCTGCGCAACGGCATGGGGCCCATCGGCATCGGCGCCTGGCTGGGTACCATCATGCTGTTCAACGTCTGGGGCCTGATCTGGCCGAACCAGAAAAAGATCCTGGGCCTGAAGCCGGCAACCGAAGACGAGAAAAACCGTGCGCGTCGCGTGGCCTTTCTGGCTTCGCGCACGAATACCATGCTGTCGATTCCCATGCTGTTCTTCATGGCAACCGGTATGACGCATTCGGCGCTTTTCAGCCTATAATCAAGGCGCTGCATGACAAGCACGGCGGCTTTGGCCGCCGTTTTCTATTTTGCTGTTTCCAATGCAGATGCAGCTATTTTCAAAACAGCCTGGTTTCAAGACAGCCTGGTTAGAGGACTGCCATGACAACACATTTGATGAATACCTACGCGCGCCAGCCTGTAGCCTTCGTGAGAGGCGAGGGCGCCTATCTCTGGGACGAGAGCGGCAAGCGTTACCTGGATGCGGTCGCCGGCGTGGCGGTCAATGGTCTCGGCCATGCCCATCCCAAGCTGGTCAAGGCTATCAGCGAACAAGCTGCAAGCGTGATCCATACTTCCAATTTGTATCGCATTCCGAAACAGGAAGAGCTGGCCGATCGGTTATGTGCGCTGTCCGGCATGGATAAGGCCTTTTTCTGCAATTCCGGCTGCGAGGCCAACGAAGCGGCCATCAAGCTGGCGCGGCTGCACGGACACGGCAAGGGCATCGAGGTGCCGACCATCATCGTGATGGAAAAGGCCTTCCATGGCCGCACCATGGCCACGCTGACCGCTTCCGGTAGCCGCAAGATCCAGGCCGGGTTCGAGCCGCTGCTGTCCGGTTTTGCGCGGGTGCCGTTTAACGACCTGGAGGCGATTCGTCAGGTGGGCGAGCACAACAAGAGCGTCGTCGCCGTGCTGGTCGAGGTGGTCCAGGGCGAAGGCGGAATCAACGTGCTGCCGTCCGAATTCCTGGTCGAGCTGCGGAAAATCTGTAATGCCAACGGCTGGCTGCTGATGCTGGACGAAGTGCAGACCGGCATCGGTCGCACCGGCACCTGGTTCGGTTTTCAGCATTCCGGCGTGATGCCGGACGTGATCGCGCTGGCCAAGGGCCTGGGCTCGGGCATGCCGATCGGCGCCTGCCTGGCGCGTGGCGAGGCGGCCGAGGTGTTCAAGCCGGGCAGCCATGGCTCGACTTTCGGCGGCAATCCGCTGGCCTGCGCAACCGCACTGGCGACGCTGGACGCAATCGAGCAGGAAAACCTGCTGGAGAACGCGCGGGTGCGCGGCGAGGCCATCCGCAGCGGCCTGCGCCAGGTGCTGGACGGGATTCCGGGCGTCGTCGAGATCCGGGGCGAGGGCATGATGATCGGCATCGAGCTCGACCGGCCCTGCGCCGAACTGGTGGGCGTGGCGCGAGATGCCGGGGTGCTGATCAACGTCACGTCCGACAAGGTCGTGCGCCTGGTGCCGCCGCTGATTTACGGCGAGGCCGAAGTCAACGTGCTGGTGGCGGCCGTGTCGGGCATCATCAAGAACTACCTGCAGCAGGCGGCGTGATGCTCAGACATTTTCTGCAATTCAAGGACCTGTCCCGCGACGAACTGCTGTATCTGTTCGAGCGTTCGCGCGTCATCAAGTCGCGCTTCAAGCGCTATCAGCCCTACCATCCGCTGACCGACCGCACGCTGGCGATGATCTTCGAGAAAAGCTCGACCCGCACCCGGCTGAGCTTCGAGGCTGGCATGCACCAGCTGGGCGGTTCGGCGATCTACCTCAACACGCGCGACACCCAGCTGGGCCGCGGCGAGCCGGTGGAAGACGCGGGCGAAGTCATCTCGCGCATGGTCGACATCGTGATGATCCGCACCTTCGAGCAGGAGATCATCGAGCGCTTTGCCTCGCATTCGCGCGTGCCGGTGATCAACGGCCTGACCAACGAATACCACCCCTGCCAGATCCTGGCCGACATCTTCACCTTCATCGAGCATCGCGGCTCGATCCAGGGCAAGACGGTGGCGTGGATCGGCGACTCCAACAACATGTGCAACACCTGGCTGCAGGCGGCCGAGGTGCTCGATTTCAACGTGCACGTATCGACGCCGCCCGGCTACGAGGTCGAGCCTGAACGCGCCGGACTGTACGGCACCGACCACTTCGAAAGCTTTGTCGACCCGATGGATGCCTGTCGCGGCGCCGACCTGGTGACGACCGACGTCTGGACCAGCATGGGCTGGGAGGCCGAGAACGACGAGCGGATGAAAGCCTTCGCCGACTGGCAGGTCGACGCCGAGATGATGGCCGTGGCCAAGTCCGATGCCGTCTTCATGCACTGCCTGCCGGCGCACCGCGGCGAGGAAGTCACGGCGGAAGTGATCGACGGCAAGCAGTCGGTCGTGTGGGACGAGGCCGAGAACCGCCTGCACGTGCAGAAGGCCCTGATGGAATTCCTGCTGCTCGGAAAACTGGAAAGCTGAACATGAATATTGCCTACTTCAAGGACATGGACTCGCTCTATGTCGAAATCAGCCCCGAAAGCCCGTCCCGGGCCTGGGAGGCGCACGAGGGCATCGTGCTGAACCTGTCCGAGGACGGCCGCGTGGTCGGCATCGAAATCGAGAAGGCCAGCCAGTCCGCCAATCTCGACATCCTGAAAATCGGCGGCTTTCCCGGCATGGTCGAAGTCATCGATCCCAACACCTCTGGTTCCACTCACTGAGTCAAAACATTATGAGCACTATCAAGAAAGTCGTGCTGGCCTATTCCGGCGGCCTCGATACCTCGGTCATCCTCAAATGGCTGCAGGACACCTATCAATGCGAAGTGGTGACCTTCACCGCCGACCTCGGCCAGGGCGAAGAACTGGAGCCGGCGCGCGCCAAGGCGCTCAAGTTCGGCATCAAGCCCGAGCAGATCTACATCGACGACCTGCGCGAGGAGTTCGTGCGCGACTTCGTGTTCCCGATGTTCCGCGCCAACACCGTGTATGAAGGCGAATACCTGCTCGGCACCTCGATCGCGCGTCCGCTGATCGCCAAGCGCCTGATCGATATCTGCAATGAAACCGGCGCCGATGCGATCTGCCACGGTGCCACCGGCAAGGGCAACGACCAGGTGCGCTTCGAGCTTGGCGCCTATGCGCTGAAGCCCGGCATCAAGGTGATCGCTCCCTGGCGCGAGTGGGACCTGCTGTCGCGTGAAAAACTGCTGAACTACGCCGAGACCCACGGCATTCCGATCGACATGAAGCACCGCCAGGGCGGCTCGCCCTACAGCATGGACGCCAACCTGCTGCATATCTCCTACGAAGGCCGCCATCTGGAAGACCCCAATGCCGAGGCCGAGGAAGACATGTGGCGCTGGACCGTGTCGCCGGAAAACGCGCCCGATGCCCCGGAGTACATCACGCTGCGTTTCATTCAGGGTGACCTGGTGGCGATCAACGACCAGGACATGCCCGCGCACGAACTGCTCGCCGAATTGAATCGGCTCGGCGGCAAGCACGGCATCGGCCGCCTCGACCTGGTGGAAAACCGCTATGTCGGCATGAAATCGCGCGGCTGCTACGAAACCCCCGGCGGCACCATCCTGCTGAAGGCGCACCGCGCCATCGAGTCCATCACGCTGGACCGAGAAGTCGCCCACCTGAAGGACGACCTGATGCCGCGCTACGCCAGCCTGATCTACAACGGCTACTGGTGGAGCCCGGAGCGTGCCGCGCTGCAGGAACTGATCGACAACACGCAGGAACACGTCAACGGCAC
>JBFHQA010000125.1:0-8068 GCA_041592455.1 Thiobacillus sp.
CTGGGACCAGGCGCTCGACCTGATCATGCAGACCAAGGGCCTCGACAAGCGCCAGAACGGCAACGTCATCTGGATCGCGCCCAAGGATGAGTTGCTGACCAAGGAAAAACTGGAATTCGAGGCCCGGTCCGCAGTGGTCGACCTCGAACCCCTTACGACCGATTACATCCAGCTCAACTACATGCGGGCAGACGAGGCGCAAACCATGCTGTACGGATTTGCTTCGGGAGCATTCCTGAACTCTGCGACGAACAATACAGTGAACTGTTCGGCTCAGGCCCAAGGGCTGGGCGGCGCGGCCGTTGCACAGGCGTCGCAACAGGGCAAGGGTGAAACTGACCAGAAAGTGCTGACCAAGCGCGGGCGGGCGACCTACGAACTGAAAACCAACACGCTGATCATTACCGATACGGCTCGCAAGATTCAGGAAGTTCGCGAGTTGCTGGCGCGCCTGGACGTGCCGGCCCGGCAGGTCATGATCGAAGCGCGCGTGGTCGTCGCCACCGATGGCTGGAGTCGTGACCTGGGCGCTCGCCTGAATTTCAGCGCCACTGGCAATGCCGCCAACACCATCGGCAGCTTCTTCGGCGACAAGCATTCACTGAGCGGTAGCGGCGCTGGCCAGAATCTTCCCAATGTCAGCCCCAACCTGACGCTGTCCCTGCTGAATCTGGCGAACGGCAACCTGCTGGGCCTTGAACTGCGTGCGCTGGAAGCCGACAGCCGTGGCAAGGTGATTTCCAATCCGCGCGTCGTGACGTCCAACCAGAAGCCCGCGGTCATCCTCAACGGTACGCAGATTCCCTACATCACACCGGGAACGGCCAATGCCCCCGCCACGGTGACCTTCAAGGATGCCTTCCTGTGTCTGCTGGTCGATCCGCAGATTCTCAACAACGATTCGATCATCCTGACGGTCGAGGTGCAGAAGGACGCAGTGCGCAATATCGCCGATCTCGGCAACAACCCTGCCATCGACACCAAGCGCATCAAGACCCAGGTGCGCGTCAGCAATGGCGAAACCCTGGTGCTGGGCGGTATCTTTGATGGTGACGAGAGCACGACGGTCAGCAAGGTTCCCCTGCTTGGCGATGTGCCGGTCGTGGGCAATCTGTTCAAGACCACGACCAAGGCCAACAGCAAGACCGAGTTGATCATTTTCCTGACGCCCCGGATTCTGGACGAGCGCCTGTCGCTTCGCTGAAAGAAGATGGCTTGAGAAAACGCGGGCGAGTCCCGCGTTTTTTTTGCCTGCGAATTCGTCTGTGTTCGCGCTTGCGTCGCTGTCCATTAGAATCTCGCCATGAGCAAGCGAGACAATCTTTATCTGGTCGGTTTGATGGGGGCCGGCAAAACCACGGTGGGCAGGCTGCTGTCCAGGCACTACGGCTGCCCCTTCCATGATTCGGACCACGAGATTGAGGCGCGAACCGGCGTCAAGATTCCGGTCATTTTCGAGATCGAGGGTGAGGCCGGTTTCCGCAAACGCGAAGAAGCCGTGATCGCCGAACTGACGTCGATGTCGGGCATCGTGCTGGCAACGGGGGGAGGCGCAGTCCTGTCGCCTGTCACGCGCGAGAACCTGCGCAGGACAGGGGTCGTGATCTATCTGCGCGGCACTCCGGAGCACCTGTTCGAGCGCACGCGGCATGACCGCAATCGCCCGCTGCTGCAAACCGAGAATCCGCTGGCCCGGTTGCGGGATCTGTACAAGCAGCGTGACCCACTGTATCGGGAAGTGGCCGACATCATCGTCGACACGGGCCGGCAGAGCGTTTCCGGCATGACGCGGGTCCTGTGCGGAAAACTCGATCTGCTGCGGAGCGGGTTGCCGCTGCCCGACGTGGCCGACTGAATGAACAGGGCCGCCTGCGCAGCAGTGTTCTGCATGCTGGCCGGCCTGGTGAATGCCGCGGACTACCGCGTCAATCCGGATACTTACCGTGAACGCCTGCCGGCCCTCCAACCGGGCGACCGGCTGCTGCTGGAGCCCGGCGACTATCTTCGGGGCTTGCCGCTTCACAACCTGTCGGGCAGTCCGGACCGGCCGATCGTGATCGAGGCGGCCAGCCGAACGCGCCCGCCTCGCCTGATCGCCCGGGCGGGGGCCAATACCGTCAGCCTGGTGAATGCGCGTCATCTGGTGCTGCGCCACCTCGAACTCGATGGCAGGAATCTGCCCGTGGATGCGGTCAAGGCCGAAGGCCACAGTGACTACGCGGATTTCATCACCCTCGAGCATCTGCACATTCACGACCACGCGGCCTCGCAGCAGAACGTGGGCGTTTCCACCAAATGCCCGGCCCAGGGCTGGATCGTCCGGAACAATCGCATCGAACGCGTCGGAACCGGCATGTATTTCGGCGACTCGGACGGATCGGACGCCTTTGTCGGCGGCCTGATCGAATCGAACGTCATTGCCTATACCCTGGGCTACAACCTCCAGGTCAAGCATCAGGTCAGGCGACCGGCCGGTCTGGACGACCGGCGGGACACGACGATCCGCCACAACGTGTTTTCCAAGCAGGACGCTTTGCCCGGCCCGATGGCGCGGCCCAATGTCCTGCTCGGGCATTTCCCCTTGAGTGGGCCCGGAAGCGAGGATCGCTACCTGGTCTACGGCAACCTATTCCTGCACAACCCCAGCGAAGCGTTGCTGCAGGCCGAGGGGCGCGTCGCGGTCTACAATAATCTATTGATCAACGGCAACGGCGATGCGATTCATATCCAGCCGCACAATGATATGCCGCGCGACATGATGATCTTCTCCAATACCGTCGTGGCTTCGGGAGCCGGCATCCAGGTCCGGTCCGGGGATGATCCCGCCTATCGACAGCGTGTGATGGCCAATGTCGTTGCCGCCAGGCAGGCGATTGCTGGCGGCGAGGCCACGCACAACGTGACCTTGCCCTACCAGCCCGAGCTGTTGCGAGCCGCCGCACCCCGGATCACAACGCTACTGCTCGCCACCTCGAAAACGGCACGGCTGTTGCCGGACAGCCTGGTGAGCGAGTTTGCGTCGTATCCGGGCTGGCCGGAGATGCGGCAGCCCGGGGCCGGCAAGCTGGAAAGGTATCAGCCTTGAGTGCGAATGCCGGGCTGACTGGTGGTACGCGAGGCTTGCTTGTCTTCGCCGCGCTGGCGTACACCCTGTTCGTCCTCTACGGCAGCCTGGTGCCGCTGGATTACCGGGCGATCCCCTGGGATGAGGCCGTGTCACGGTTTGCAGCGATTCCCTTCCTGGATCTGGGCATTGGCTCACGCGCTGACTGGGTGGCGAATGTTCTGCTGTTCATTCCCCTGACCTTCTTGTGGATGGGGGTGCTGGGGGGAGGGCGTGGTCCGCTGCGCGATGGATTGGCCGCGCTCGTGCTGATTCCGCTGGCGATTGGACTGAGCCTCGGCATCGAGTTCACGCAGTTGTTTTTTCCGCAGCGTACCGTCTCGCAGAACGACATATTCGCCGAGGCCCTGGGGGGCATGCTTGGCGTGCTGGCCTGGTGGGCCGGCGGAAGCCGGTTTGTCGAGTGGCTGCAATCCTGGCAGAAAATCCATAGCCGCGCTGTGCTGGCCGAGCGATTGGCATGGGCCTATCTGGCTGGGGTGCTGATCTACAACGTGCTCCCTCTCGACCTGACCATCAGTCTGGTCGAACTGTTTCACAAATGGCGGGATGACAAGGTCAACCTGATTCCGTTCGGGCGCTTGCCGGACGATGCGGCTTATGCGCTGTATGAAATTGCCAGCGATGCCATCGTCTGGACGCCGCTTGCCCTGCTGTGGCGCCTGGATGGCACGCGCAGTTCGCAACGCGTATGGCTCATGACATTTGGGGCCGCACTGGCCCTTGAGTTCATGCAGCTGTTTGTGTACTCACGCGTCAGTGATGTGACCGACCTGTTCACGGCAGCTGCGGGCGCTGCCATGGGGTGCCTGGCGGGCGGGCGACTGGCTGTGAATGCCACGCCTGCTGGCCGTCCGCTGCCCTGGCTGGCAGGGTGGCCTTTTGTTCTGGCGGCAGGATGGATGATCGTGCTGATGTTCGTGTTCTGGTTTCCGTTCGAATTCCGCACAGACGGCGCGTTTGTCAAGCTGCGCCTGGCTGGCGTGATCCGCGTTCCGTTCGAAGCGTATTACTTCGGCACCGAGTTCCGCGCCGTCACCGAAGTGCTGCACAAGACGCTGTTCTTCGCGCCACTCGGCGGGCTGCTCGCTTGGGGTGTGGCGAACCAGCCGTGGCACTGGCGTGCGCCGATGTTCGCGCTGTCGATGCTTGCGCTTGCCGGACTGCCTGGGGTCGTTGAACTCGGCCAGTTGATGTTACCGGAAAAGATCGTCGATGCCACCGACTGGCTGCTCGCCTGGTTCGGCGGCGTGGCCGGCTACGGCGTCACGCGGCGTCTGCTGCTTGCGCCGCGTCACTTGCCGCAGGGACACCATGTAGACGGACACCGCGTGCGCGATCCGGTTGCGACCGCGGCTTCCGGCGTGCGCTGGCATTTACCTCTTGCGGTCGGGGTCATGACGATTGTGATGTGGGGTGTCGCGCGCGCGCCGTTTGCGCCGTACAACGTGCGTGAACTGCTGGGGGAAGGGGCCGTCTGGATGTCAGCGTTGCTGCTCGCGCTCTGCTGCTACTGGCTGGCGGTCTGGCCGGTGTGGCTGGCGCGGCGGCGCGTGTCGGGCTGGGGCCGTGCGCTGCAGCTTTCGCTGGGTGTTGCTGCCTATGGAGGCGTTGCCTTCGCGCTCGTCAACGCCGCCGTGCCGGACGAGAGCCTGCACGATCTCGTCGGCAGCCCCGTGCTTGACTGGCCCGGCAAGCTCGAGACGGGGCTGCGCTGGGCCGCGCTCGCCGCCGTCCCGGGAGTGCTCATGTATTTGGCGACGCAGACGGTACGGCGCGGCCGCGGCCTGCGCCTCGGCGCCGCGCATTTCTGGGCCGCGCTGCCAATCCTGATCGCCGCTTACTGGGGTGTGATCGGCGCGGCCGCGACCGATAACCTCACCGAGCTCGTCGCGCGGCCCCACGCGCTCGCCTTCGTCGCGCTGTGCGCGTGGCTCTATCTAGTGTTCGTGGCGGCCGCATGGATTGCGTCGCCGGTGGCGCAAGTGTTCGTCGGCGTACGTCTCGCGGGCGCAGCGCTGTCTCTGCCGATGGCGGCACTCTTCCTGTATCTTGGTCTTGCCGACGATATTGACAAGTATGGTCAGCGCTTCTCTGCACTGCAGTTCCTGCTAAGCGCGGATCGGCAGAATTACGCGTCGCACCTGACCGTGTGGCTGCGGTACGTCGCGCTGCACGGGGTTGTCGTTGCGTCGCTTGTGATCCTACAATGGCCTTACTTTCGATCACGCGCTTCCCTGCATGGGAAGTCTTCTCATGCAGACCATTGACGTGTTCAACGGAGACGCCGACGGCATCTGCGCATTGCAGCAACTGCGCCTGGCCGAGCCCGTCGATTCAAGACTGATCACCGGCCCCAAACGCGACATCAGCCTGCTGAAGCGGGTGCAGGCCGAGGCTGGCGACCGCATCACCGTGCTGGATATCGCGCTGTCGAAAAACCGCGAGGCGCTCGATGCGCTGCTCGAGGCGGGCGCGCAGGTGCGCTACTTCGACCATCACCAGCCCGGAGACATACCGGACCACCCCCGCTTCGAGCCGCACATCAACACCGATGCCAACGTGTGCACCAGCCTGCTGGTGAACCAGTTTCTGCGGGACAGGCATCTGCCGTGGGCCGTGGTGGCCGCGTTCGGCGACAACCTCGCCGATGCGGCGAGGCAGGCCGCGGCGCCGCTCGATCTCGCAGCCGCGCAGCTGGCGCAATTGCAGTCGCTGGGCGAATGCCTCAACTACAACGGCTACGGCGAGACGCTCGACGACCTGTTCTTCGATCCGGCCGAACTGTACCGGCAAGTGCAGCCCTATGCCGACCCGTTTGCCTTCGTGGCCGAGTCGCCCGCCTACCGCACCCTGAAGGCCGGATATGAGGAGGACATGGCGCGCGCCGTGGCCATCCCCGCGACCGAGGATCGCGACAGCGGCCGCATTTTTGCGCTGCCGGCAGAAAAATGGGCGAGGCGGATCTCCGGTGTGTTCGGCAACCAGCTGGCCGTCGAATCTCCCCGGCAGGCGCATGCCGTTCTCACGGCGCGTGCGGGCGGCGGCTACGTCGTCAGCGTGCGCGCCCCGCTGGCAGCAAAGCATGGCGCCGACGAACTGTGCAGCCGCTTCGAGACCGGTGGCGGCCGCAAGGCGGCAGCGGGCATCAATCACCTGCCCGAGTCCGAACACGATCGTTTTGTCGCTGAATTCTACGCAGTCTTTTCCCGGAGCTGAACTTTGGATCAACTGATCTCCCCGTACGGTGGTGCGCTGGTCAACCTGATCGATCCCGCCCAGGTCGACGCCTTGAAGCAGGAAGCCCTGGGTCTGCCCTCGCTCGACCTGGGCTGGCGCCAGCAGTGCGAACTTGAGATGCTGATGTCGGGCGCCTATTCGCCTCTCGCATCGTTCATGACCCGCGCCCAATGCGAGCGCGTCGAGACAAGCTGCCAGCTGGACGACGGCACCTTCTGGCCCTATTCCATCAGCCTCATCGGCCGGCAGAAGGCGGTCGCGGATTTCAGGCCGGGCATGCGCGTGGCCCTGCGCGACGGCGAAGGCTTCATGCTCGCGGTGCTGACGGTGAGCGACGTATGGGAGCAGGACGGCACCTGGCATCTGGGAGGCGCCGTCGAGGGCGTGTCCCTGCCGCCGCACCCCGACTTCGTCAGCCTGCGCGCCACGCCGGCCGAGCTGCGCGCCCTGTTCGCCCGGCGCGGATGGCGCCGCGTCGTCGCCTGGCAGGCCCGCCAGCCCATGCACCGCGCGCAGTTCGAGTTCTGCCTGCGAGCCGCGATCGCCAACCAGGCCAACCTGCTGCTGCATCCCAAAGCCGGTGGCGACATTTCCGAATCGCCCGAATATTTCGGCCTGGTCAGGAGCTTCATCGCCATTCGCGACCGCTTTCCCTCGGCGTCGACCCAGTTGGCCATCATGCCGGCGCCCCCGCGCGAGGCGAGCGCGCGCGCCCTGCTGCTCAGGGCCATCGTTGCCCGCAACTACGGATGCAGCCTGCTGATCGCAGGCGGGCAGCACCAGCCCTCCGGCGACTGCCGACGCGGCGAGGACCTGTTCGACCAGGCCAGCGGCCTGCCGGAAAGCGCATCGGTCGAGAAAATCGGCGTCACGCTCATTCCCTATCCGCGCATGGTCTACGTGGACGACCGGGCCGAGCATCTGCCCGAATCCGAGGCGCCGCCCGGCGCGCGATTGCTGACCCTGAGCGGCGAAGAGTTCGAACGCCGCATGCGGGCCGGATTGAAGATCCCCGACTGGTACAGCTTTCCCGAAGTAGTCGCCGAACTGCACCGCCAAAGCCCGCCTCGCGAACGCCAGGGCTTCACCGTGTTTTTCACCGGCCTGTCCGGCGCAGGGAAGTCCACGCTGGCCCGCTCGCTGGCGGCCCGCCTGATGGAAATGGGCGGCCGCTCGGTGACCCTGCTCGACGGCGATATCGTGCGTCGCCACCTGTCGTCCGAGCTGGGGTTTTCCAAGGCCCATCGCGACATCAACGTGCGACGGATCGGGTTTGTCGCGAGTGAAATCACCAAGAACCGGGGCATCGCCATCTGTGCCCCGATCGCACCGTACGGCCAGACGCGGCGCGACGTGCGCGACATGGTCGAAGCCGTCGGCGGCTTTGTCGAGATCCATGTCGCCACGCCGATCGAAACCTGCGAATCGCGCGATCGCAAGGGCCTGTATGCCAAGGCGCGGGCCGGGCTGATCCCGGAATTTACCGGCGTGTCGGATCCTTACGAAATTCCCGATAACCCGGAACTGTCGATCGACACGACCCACCTGGGCATCGAGGACGCCGTGCAGCAGGTCCTGCTCAAGCTGGAGCACGAAGGCTACCTGCGTTGAACAGGAGGGGCGAAAAAATAGCCGGCGCTCGCGCCGGCTATTCTCATTGGAGCTGATCTTGAAGCAGCGTCAGACCGTCTTGCGGCGCCGCAA
>JBFHQA010000126.1:0-7943 GCA_041592455.1 Thiobacillus sp.
CATGTGCTCCAGGCGCTGGCACAGGGTGTCGATGATGCGGCGCGACAGCGGGGCGGAATGGCGCATCAGTTCTTCCATGATGTGGGGCGGCAGCGCCAGCACGGTGAGTTCGGTGTCCGCGATGACCGAGGCGGTGCGTGTGTCGTTGAGCAGGTAGGCCATTTCGCCGAACAACTGGCCTTCGGTGAGCTCGCCCAGCCGGCGGCGGCCTTCGTCGGTTTCCTTGTAGACGAAGGCGCGGCCAGAATAGAGGAAGTAGGCGGTGCGCGAGTCGTCGCCTTCCTTGATCAGGACATGGCCGGCCGGGTAGGTTTCACCATATTTTTCCAGCAGGCGGTGGCTGCTGCCGAACACGTAGGCTTCGAGCTTGTTGGCGCCTTCGCCGGTACTGCCGAGAAAAAGCTTTTCTAGCGCGGTGACGTCGACCTTGCCGTAGGCATACATGGCCTGTGCGATCAGGTAGACGAGCATGAACGCGAAGTAGGCGGCGATCAGCACGAACACGACGCCGCCCAGCGCGCCGTATAGGCTGTGGTATTTCTCGAGCTTGAAGAACACGCCGAACACGACGAGCAGCGCGGTGAGGCAGACGGTGGCGGCGAGGGCGAACGCGGCGGCGACTCGCACCGGGGGATGGCGGCGGGGCAGTTGCCAGTAGGCGGTGAACAGCAGGGCCCACACCATCGCAAAGGTGAACAGCGAGTTGAGCACGCCGAGCGCGATGGCGTTGCCGGTGCCGATGAAATCGTACTCCGCCAGAAAACCCAGTGTGACTTGCGCCAGCGCAGCCACGCCCATCAGCGCAAACAGCACGGGCAGGATGATGAGCGGCAGGATCCAGTTGATCACGAAGTTGCGCTTGCGCGGCTCGGGAAAAATCACGCGAAACGCGCCTTGCACGGCGTTGACCAGCCAGCGCGACGACAGCACCAGCGTCAGCAGGCCGACGCCGCTCGCGGCGAGCTGGGCCTGGCGCGGAATGAAGCCGAGTGCGGTCAGGTTTTCGAGCTGCATCTGGTCGTAGAGCGCGGCCATCAGGATAGTGGCGGGCACGGAGTTCTCGGCGATGCGGCCGAGCAACTGCAGCGCGTAGCTCAGCAGCAGCAGGAGCGGGGTGGCCGACAGCAGGAAATAGAACGCCGTGGCGGCGGCGTGGTTCATGAGGCCGTTCTGGCCGAACAGACGCGCGGTGGTGTAGCCAAGCTGGAGCATCCAGCTCAGCGTGCCGCGGGTCGGGAGCAGGGCGGTGGGGCGCATGGCCGCTAGCCTACCCGCACCCGGGCCGCGAGGCCAGCGTCAGGCCATCGCGGCGGCAATGCGCTTGAGCGCCTTTTCGAGGTTGGCCTGCGAGGTGGCGAACGACAGGCGGATGTAGCCTTCGGCGCCGAAGGCCGAGCCGGGCACCACGGCCACGTCGGCCGATTCGAGCAGGTATTCGGAGAACGCCACATCGGTGCCTTGCTCGATGATGTCGCGCGCCAGCAGGTTCTGGATCGCGGGGCGTACGTCGGCAAAGGCGTAGAAGGCGCCGCCGCTGTCGAGGCACTTGAAGCCGGGGATGGCGTTGAGGCCGTCAACGACGAAGCGGTGGCGCGCCTTGAAGGCGTCGAGCATCGGTGTGATGCAGCCCTGGTCGCCATTGAGCGCGGCCTCGGCGGCCACCTGCGAGATCGAGGTGGGGTTGGAGGTCGACTGCGACTGCACGTTGGTCATCGCGCGCAGGATGGCCTCGGGGCCGGCCGCGTAGCCGATGCGCCAGCCGGTCATCGAATAGGCCTTGGACACGCCGTTCAGCACCAGGGTGCGGTCGTAGAGGTCGGGGCAGGCGTTGAGGATGTTGACGAAGGGCGCATCGGTCAGCGCGATGTGCTCGTACATGTCATCGGACGCGATCAGCACCTGGGGATGCTTGCGCAGCACCTCGCCCAGCGCGGCCAGTTCCTCGGCGCTGTAGACGGCGCCGGTGGGATTGGACGGGCTGTTGATGACGAACAGGCGGGTCTTGGGGGTGATCGCGGCTTCCAGCTGGGCGGGCGTGATCTTGAAGCCCTGCTCGATGCCGGCGTCCACGATGACGGGCTTGCCGTCGGCCAGGATGACGATGTCGGGATACGAGACCCAGAACGGCGCGGGGATGACAACCTCGTCGCCGGGGTTGATCACGGCCTGCACCAGGTTGAAAAAGCTCTGCTTGCCGCCGCACGACACCAGGATCTGCTTGGGCGTGTAGTCCAGTCCGTTGTCGCGCTTGAGCTTGGCGATCACGGCGGCCTTCAGGCTGGGCGTGCCGTCCACCGCGGTGTACTTGGTGAACCCCGAATTGATCGCCGCGATGGCCGCATCCTTGATGTGCTGCGGGGTGTCGAAGTCGGGTTCGCCGGCGCCGAGGCCGATGATGTCGCGGCCCGAGGCCTTGAGCGCGGCGGCACGGGCGGTGACAGCCAGGGTGGGGGAGGGCTTGATGGCCTTGACGCGGCGGGAGAGTTCCACAATGGTTCCTTCTGCACCCCGGGACGCCGAGGGTGCTACTATCGACTGGTTTTAACCGCGCGATTTTACCCGTGTTCGTCACCTTCCCCAATAGCCCGTTCCGTCTGTTTCAGCCTTTTCCACCGGCTGGCGACCAGCCGCATGCCATCGCCCAGCTGGTCGAGGGGATCGAGGACGGACTGTCGTACCAGACGCTGCTGGGCGTGACCGGCTCGGGCAAGACGTTCACCATGGCCAATGTCATCGCGCAGACCGGCCGGCCGGCGCTGATCATGGCGCCCAACAAGACGCTGGCGGCGCAGCTGTACGCCGAGATGCGCGAGTTTTTCCCCGAAAACGCGGTCGAATACTTCGTCTCCTACTACGACTACTATCAGCCCGAGGCCTACGTGCCGGCGCGCGATCTTTTTATCGAAAAGGATTCGAGCATCAACGAGCACATCGAGCAGATGCGGCTGTCGGCAACGAAATCCCTGTTGGAGCGGCGCGACACTGTGATCGTCTGCACCGTGTCGGCGATCTACGGTATCGGCGACCCGTCCGACTACCACAGCATGATCCTGCTCCTGCGCGAAAACGAGAAGATGAGCCAGCGCGATGTCATCACGCGGCTGACGCAGATGCAGTACGAACGCAACGATTTCGAGTTCAAGCGCGGCGTGTTCCGCGTGCGCGGCGACGTCATCGACATCTTCCCGGCCGAACACGCCGAGACCGCGATCCGCGTCGAGCTGTTCGACGACGTGGTCGAGACCCTGCACCTGTTCGACCCGCTCACCGGGCAGATCCTGCAGAAGGTGGGGCGCTTCACGGTGTTCCCGTCGAGCCATTACGTGACGCCGCGCGAGACGACCTTGCGCGCGATCGAGCAGATCAAGGTCGAGCTGCGCGAGCGGCTGGAGTGGTACTACGCCAACAACAAGCTGGTCGAGGCGCAGCGGCTCGAGCAGCGCACCCGCTTCGACCTCGAAATGATGGTCGAGCTGGGCTTCTGCAAGGGCATCGAGAACTACTCGCGGCACCTGTCGGGGCGCAAGCCCGGCGAGCCGCCGCCGACGCTGATCGACTACCTGGCCAAGGACGCGCTGATGATCATCGACGAGTCGCACGTCACGGTCACGCAGGTCGGCGGCATGTACAAGGGCGACCGCTCGCGCAAGGAAAACCTCGTCGACTACGGCTTTCGCCTGCCGTCCGCGCTCGATAACCGGCCGCTCAAGTTCGAGGAATTCGAGGCGCTGATGCCGCAGACGGTGTTCGTTTCGGCCACGCCAGCCAAGTACGAGGCCGAGCACGCCGGGCAGGTCGTCGAGCAGGTGGTGCGCCCCACGGGGCTGGTTGATCCCGTTGTCGATGTGCGGCCGGTGGCGACCCAGGTCGACGACCTGATGAGCGAGGCCAGGAAGCGCATCGCGGTCGGCGAGCGCGTGCTGGTCACCACGCTGACCAAGCGCATGGCCGAGGACCTGACCGACTACCTCGCCGAGCACGGCATCAAGGTGCGCTACCTGCATTCGGACATCGACACCGTCGAGCGCGTCGAGATCATTCGCGATCTGCGGCTCGGCGAATTCGACGTGCTGGTCGGCATCAACCTGCTGCGCGAGGGCCTCGACATCCCCGAGGTGTCGCTGGTGGCGATCCTCGACGCCGACAAGGAAGGCTTCCTGCGCTCCGAACGCTCGCTGATCCAGACCATCGGCCGCGCCGCGCGCCATCTCAACGGTACGGCGATTCTCTACGCCGACAAGATCACCGACTCGATGAAGAAAGCGATGGGCGAGACCGAGCGCCGCCGCACCAGGCAGCTCGCCTTCAATGCCGAGCACGGCATCACGCCGCGCGGCGTCGTCAAGCGCATCAAGGACATCATCGACGGCGTCTACGACGCCGACGCCACGCGCCAGGAGCTCAAGGCCGCGCAGACCGCCGCGGAATACAAGGTCATGGACGAGAAGTCGCTGACCAAGCGGGTCAAGAAGCTCGAAAAAGAGATGCAGGACGCGGCGAAGAACCTGGAGTTCGAAAAAGCCGCCGAACTGCGCGATCAACTGAAGGAGTTGAAGGCGCTGCTGTTCGGGGTGGAAGAGCGGACCTAGCCCGATTTTCGAATTGGCCTTGTGCGGGAAACTTCTGCACAATGCCGCTTTTGCATCATAGGAGTCCCCTATGTCGGGACAAATCCACATCACGATCCTGAACCCCGGCGTGGAAATCACGCCGTTGCGCCTGCGCGGCTGGCTGCAGAAAGAGGCAGCGGTGATCAGCAACCGCGCCAAACCGGGCGACGGCGCGATCCTGCGGCTGTTCCTGACCAAGCAGCTGCGCTACGGCCTGCCGGGCAAGAAGCTCGACGCGATTTTGCAGGCGCTGACCGAAAAATATCCGGCGGTGCTGCGCATCGAGGTGCGGATGACCGAAGCGCCGCTGACGGCCGACGAGATGGACGAGCAGATGCGCATCGCCAATGCCGATCTGCATAAGTTCATGCAGCGCGCGGAGGAGTACGCCAGACGCAAGCAGGCGGAGGCCGAGGCTGAGGCGCTGCAGAACGCCCGACCCGCGCCGATCCAGTGGCACTCGCTCAAGAGCGCCCTCGATTAATCAGGCGGGCAGCCGTTACAGTGTTTTGAGTGCGGTTTTCGTTTTAGTAGCAGGTTGGTGATTCATATGAAGAAAACAGCAGTGTTGATGGTGTGCATGGGCAATATCTGCCGCTCGCCGATGGCGGAAGGCATGTTGCGCAAGGCGGTACGTGAAGCGGGTCTGGAAAGCCATATCGAGATCGATTCGGCGGGCACCCATGCCTACCATGTCGGCTCGGCGCCCGATCCGCGCGCACAGCAGGCCATCCGCCAGCGCGGCGTCGACATCAGCAATCTGCGCGGGCGCAAGGTGGCCGACACCGATTTCGAGCGATTCGACTACATCCTCGTCATGGACGGCGATAACTACGACCGTCTGATCGAGCGTGCGCCGGCGCATCACCACGACAAGATCCGCCGCCTGCTGTCGTTCAGCCGCAAGTACCCCAACCTCGACGTGGTCGACCCGTATTACGGCGGCCCCAAGGGTTTCGAGGAAAACCTCGACATGATCGAGGATGCCGTGCAGGGCTTGATCCGGGAGATTACCGGTGCGAACCAGCCGAGGATGCGCGCCGGCAGTTAATCGCCCGCACGAACGGAAATGAACAAGGGCCGCATCAAGCGGCCCTTGTTCATGGGGGATCAAGCCTGTTACTTGACCTGGGTTTCGACCTGCACCAGCGGCTCCTGCGACGCGCTCACCTGGGGGCGCGCACGGCGGCGCGTGGGGTGGGGCACGGGTGCTGCCGGGGCCTCGGGGGCTGTCGATGCGGGCGCCGTAGTTTCCACCTGCATCAGGCCGGCCGGTGCCGACTCGGGCTTGGCGGAGGGCCGACGGCGGCGACGCGGGCGGCTCGCTTCCCTGGGCTCGGCTTCGCTACGGGCCGCAGCCTGTGTTTCAACCTGCTGCAGCTCGGCCTGGCCGCTGGACAGCTGGGCCAGGATCTCGGCCGGAGAGGCCGTGACGGCAGCGGGTGCGGGCGCAGCCGGTGCTGCGGCTGGCGTCGCAGGCGCCGGGGCTGCTGCCGTATCCAGTAGCAGCGGCTGCTGGGCCGGTTCGGCCGGTGCAGCGGCCACCGCTTTCGCGGCGCCGGCGATTTCGATGATCGCGTGGAAGCGCGGCTCGGAGCGGCCTTCCTTCTGCGGCATGCCTTCAACGCCTGCTGCAGCGGCTTCCGGACGCCCCTCGCGCGAGCGGCGGTTGCCGCGGCCGCGGCGGCTGCGGGGTTCGCGCTTCTCTTCGCTGCCACCTTCGCGCGGGGCCTCTGCCGGCGCAGCGGCTTCCAGGCGGGGGGCAGCCTCGGCTTCTGGACGGGGCTTGGGCTGGCGCGGCGGGCGAGCCGGCTTGGCCGAGCCGTTGGCTTGTGCCTCGGTGCGGGCTTCAGGCTTGCGCGCTTCGGCCTGGCGAGGTTCCTGCTGGCGGTTGTCGCCGCGACCTTCGCCACGTGATTCACTGCGCGCCTCGCCGCGACCGCGGCGCTGTCCCGGCTTGCGGTCGCGTCGCTCGTTCGTGCGCTCACGGCGGGCAATGGCCGGCACCTGCTCGGCGGCGGGTTCGGCCACCGGCTCGGCGGTTTCGTCGCCGCGTTTCTTGAACCAGCCGAAAATCCGTTCGAACAGGCCGGACTGGGCCTGGGGCACGGCGGCGACCACGGGCGCTTCGGTCGCGATCGGCTGCGGCGGCGCAATCGACTTGACGGCAGCCACCTGGCGCGCCGGCAGCGCGGCCTGCGCGGCCTCGTAGCTGGATTCGGTTTCCGGCAGGGTCACCATCTTGTAGCTGGGCTCGGCCGCGTCGCGCTGGTTGAGCTCGTCGTGGCGCAGGCGGGTCAGCGTGTAGTGCGGGGTTTCCATGTGAATGTTGGGGATCAGCACCACATTCACTTTCAGGCGCGACTCGATGGTGTGGATGTCGACGCGCTTCTCGTTCAGCAGGAAGGTCGCGACGTCGACCGGCAGCTGCACGTGGACGGCGCCGGTGTTTTCCTTCATCGCCTCTTCCTGCAGGATGCGCAGGATGTGCAGCGCCGACGATTCGGCGCCGCGGATGTGGCCGGTGCCGTGGCAGCGCGGGCAGGGGTTGTAGCTGGTTTCGCCGAGCGAGGGCTGCAGGCGCTGGCGCGACATTTCCAGCAGGCCGAAGCGCGAGATCTTGCCGGTCTGGACGCGGGCCCGGTCGTGGTGCAGGGCATCGCGCAGGCGGTTCTCGACTTCGCGCTGGTGCTTGGCGTTTTCCATGTCGATGAAGTCGATCACGATCAGGCCGCCGAGGTCGCGCAGGCGCATCTGGCGGGCGATTTCGTCGGCCGCTTCGAGGTTGGTGTTGTAGGCGGTCTGCTCGACGTCGCTGCCCTTGGTGGCGCGCGCCGAGTTGACGTCGACCGAGACCAGCGCTTCGGTGTGGTCGATGACGATCGCGCCGCCGGAAGGCAGGTTGACCTGGCGCGAATACGCCGACTCGATCTGGTGCTCGATCTGGAAGCGCGAGAACAGCGGCACGTCGTCGCGGTAGAGCTTGACCTTGTTGACGTTGGTCGGCATCACGTGCGCCATGAACTGCTGCGCCTGCTCGAAGATGTCTTCGGTGTCGATCAGGATCTCGCCGATGTCGGCCGAGAAATAGTCGCGGATCGCGCGGATCACGAGGCTGCCTTCCTGGTAGATCAGGAACGCGCCGGGCTGCGAGTTGGAGGCGCCGTCGATGGCCTTCCACAGGCTCAGCAGGTAGTTCAGGTCCCACTGGAATTCTTCGGCGGTGCGGCCGATGCCGGCGGTGCGGGCGATCAGGCTCATGCCTTCGGGAATGTCGAGTTGCGCCAGCGTGTCGCGCAGTTCGTTGCGGTCCTCGCCTTCGATGCGGCGAGA
>JBFHQA010000127.1:0-7872 GCA_041592455.1 Thiobacillus sp.
GGGTGCCGTCGCGCACGTAGGCTTCCGACACGTGCTTTTTCTCGGTCGGCCAGATTTTGTCGTTGAGCCAGCTCATCAGCGGCTGGTCGTCGGCAAAACCGCGCATCAGGGACAGCGCGGCATGGCCGTGCAGGTTGACGAGGCCGGGGATCAGCGCCTGCCCGGGCCGGGCCAGGCTCCGGGCCGCTTCATGGCCCGCCAGGGCGGCCTCGCGGGGCAGCACGTCGAGGATCTGGCCGTCCTGCACGACCACGGCGTGGTCGATCAGCACCCCGTCGGTTTCGACGGGGACGATCCATTGCGGCAGGAGAATCAGGTCGGCAGGGGTTTTCATCGTGGCGTGCATTCTCACTGTTTGCGGCCGAAATCGCAAAGGCTGGCGCCGGTTTGAGCGGGGGCTGGCCGGGGAAAGACCGGAAAGGGTCGGGTGGTACGGCTGGAAACCGGCCCTGATGGGCTATGGACGGCCAGTGCGGGCCGCCGGGACAGGCCGTGACGGCGCCTCAAACCACACCCCTCCGGCGTGCTAAAATCGCCCGCTTTAAGCCAACAATAAAGCCGGATATGGAACAGTTTGCCAAGGAAACCCTCCCGGTCAGCCTCGAGGAGGAGATGCGCCGTTCGTACCTCGATTACGCCATGAGCGTGATCGTGGGGCGCGCGCTGCCGGATGTGCGCGATGGATTGAAGCCCGTGCACCGCCGCGTGTTGTACGCCATGAAGGAACTGGGCAACGACTGGAACAAGGCCTACAAGAAGTCGGCCCGCGTGGTCGGCGACGTCATCGGTAAATACCACCCGCACGGCGACACCGCCGTGTACGACACCATGGTGCGGATGGCGCAGGACTTCTCGCTGCGCTACCCGCTGATCGACGGCCAGGGCAACTTCGGTTCGGTCGACGGCGACAACGCGGCGGCGATGCGTTACACCGAAGTGCGCATGGCGAAGATCGCGCACGAACTGCTGGCCGACCTCGACAAGGAAACGGTCGACTTCGGCCCCAACTACGACGGTTCCGAGCAGGAACCGCTGGTGCTGCCGACCAAGATCCCCAACCTGCTGATCAACGGTTCGTCCGGCATCGCGGTGGGCATGGCGACCAACATCCCGCCGCATAACCTCACCGACGTCTGCGCCGCGCTGACCGCGCTGCTCGACGATCCCGAAACCGACATCGAGTCGCTGATCAATATCGTCAAGGCGCCCGATTTCCCGACCGCCGGCATCATCTACGGCCTGTCGGGCGTGCGCGACGGCTATCGCACCGGCCGCGGCCGCGTGGTGATGCGCGCCACCTGCCACGTCGAGGATCTCGACAAGAACGGCAGCAAGCAGGCGATCATCATCGACGAACTGCCGTACCAGGTGAACAAGGCCAATCTGCTGATCAAGATCGGCGAACTGGTGCGCGAGAAGCAGATCGACGGCATCGCCGACCTGCGCGACGAGTCCGACAAGTCGGGCATGCGCGTCTACATCGAGCTGAAGCGCGGCGAGAACGCCGACGTGATCCTGAACAACCTGTACAAGCAGACGCAGATGCAGGACACCTTCGGCATGAACATGGTGGCGCTGATCGACGGTCAGCCGCGCCTGCTCAACCTGAAGGAAATGCTCGACGCCTTCCTGCGCCATCGCCGCGAAGTCGTCACCCGCCGCACCGTGTTCGACCTCAGGAAGGCGCGCGAACGCGGCCATATCCTCGAAGGCCTGGCGGTCGCGCTCGCCAACGTCGACGAGATCGTCGAGCTGATCAAGTCCTCGGAAACACCGGCCATCGCCAAGGAGCGCATGCTGGGCCGGGCCTGGAAATCGGCCATGGTCGAGGAAATGCTGTCGCGCATTGATCCCGAATATTCGCGTCCGGCCAACGTCGGTCCCGAGTTCGGCCTGCATGCCGACGGCTACCGCCTGTCCGAGATCCAGGCGCAGCGCATCCTCGAAATGCAGCTGCAGCGCCTGACCAACCTCGAGTCGGACAAGATTCTCAACGAATACAAGGATGTCATGGACCGGATCACGGACCTGCTCGACATCCTGGCCAACCCGGCGCGCATCACCCAGATCATCCGCGAGGAACTCGCCGAGATCGTGGAGCAGTTCGGCGATGGCCGCCGCTCCGCCATCGTCGAGAACGCGCAGGACATGTCGATGGAAGACCTGATCAAGCCGGAGGAGATGGTGGTCACGCTGTCGCACGGCGGCTACATGAAGTCGCAGCCGCTCGACGACTACCGCGCCCAGAAGCGCGGCGGACGCGGCAAGCAGGCAGCCGGCACGAAGGATGAAGACTTCATCGAGAAGATGTTCATCGCCAACACGCACGACTACATCCTGTGCTTCTCGAACCGCGGTCGCGTCTACTGGCTCAAGGTCTACAACGTGCCCGCGGGCGGGCGCACCGCGCGCGGCAAGCCTATCGTCAATCTGTTGCCGCTGGAAGAGGGCGAGAAGATCAACGCGCTGCTGCCGGTAAAAACCTTCGACGACGACCAGTACGTGTTCATGGCGACCGCGAACGGCATCGTCAAGAAAACGCCGCTCTCCGACTTCTCGCGTCCGCGCACGGCCGGCATCATCGCAGTGGGCCTGGATGACGGCGACTTCCTGATCGGCGCGTCGATCACCGACGGCCGTCACGACGTGATGCTGTTCTCCGACGGCGGCAAGGCGGTGCGCTTCGACGAGAACGACGTGCGCCCGATGGGCCGTACCGCACGCGGCGTCATCGGCATGAAGCTCGCCAAGGGCAAGAAGCTGATTTCGCTGCTGGTGGCCGAGGACGAGAACGACTTCGTGCTGACCGCGACCGAAAACGGCTTTGGCAAGCGCACGCCGATCGCCGAATACACCCGTCACGCGCGTGCCACGCAGGGCATGATCGCGATCCAGACCAGCGAGCGAAACGGTCGCGTGGTGGCCGCCACGCTGGTGAAGCCGGAGGACGAGATCATGCTGATCACGACCGGCGGCGTGCTGATCCGCACCCGCGTCAAGGAAATCCGCGCCATGAGCCGTGCCACGCAGGGCGTCACGCTGATCAACCTCGACAAGGGCGAGACGCTGATCAGCCTGGAAAAAGTAGCCGAAGCCGATAACGAAGAGGAATAAGGGGACCCCGAATGACAATCTACAACTTCAGCGCCGGCCCCGCCGTGCTGCCCAAGGATGTGCTGCAGCAGGTTCAGGCCGAAATGGTCGACTGGCATGGCAGCGGCATGTCGGTGATGGAAATGAGCCACCGTGGCAAGGAGTTCATGGGCATCGCCACCGAGGCCGAGTCCGACCTGCGCGAAGTGATGGGCATCCCCGCCAACTACAAGGTGCTGTTCCTGCAGGGCGGCGCTTCGAGCCAGTTCGCGATGGTGCCGATGAACCTGCTGCGCGGCAAAGCCAGCGCCGATTACCTCAACACCGGCGAGTGGTCGAAGAAAGCGATCAAGGAAGCGAAGAAATACGGTTCCGTGAACGTGGTGGCCACGAGCGAAGACAGGAACTTCAGCTACGCGCCGGCGCAGGACCAGTGGAAGCTCGATCCGAACGCCGCCTACGTGCACTACACGCCGAACGAGACGATCGGCGGCGTCGAGATGTTCTGGACACCTGAAACCGGCAGCGTGCCGCTGGTGGCCGACATGTCGTCGACGATCCTGTCGCGCCCGATGGACGTGTCGAAGTTCGGCGTGATCTACGCCGGCGCGCAGAAGAACATCGGCCCGGCCGGCCTCACCATCGTGATCGTGCGTGAGGACCTGATCGGTGAAACCGTCAAGGGCACGCCGACCATGTTCGACTACAAGACGCACGCCGACAACGAGTCGATGTACAACACGCCGCCGACCTTCGGCATGTATACGGCGGGCCTGGTGTTCAAGTGGCTGAAGGCGCGCGGCGGCCTGGTTGCGATGGAGAAAACCAACCGCGAAAAAGCGGGCCTGCTGTACGACTACCTCGACTCGACCGACTTCTACAATTCGCCGGTGGCGAAGGACAACCGCTCGCTGATGAACGTGCCGTTCACGCTGAAGGACGCCGCGCTCGACGAGGCCTTCCTCAAGCTCGCCAAGGAACGCGGCCTGCTGCAGCTGAAGGGCCATCGCTCGGTGGGCGGCATGCGCGCCTCGATCTACAACGCCATGCCGGTCGAAGGCGTGCGTGCGCTGGTCGACACCATGCGCGACTTCGAGAAGAGCCATGGCTGAGTCCCGCAAGGTTCTCACGCTCAACGCCATCTCCGCGCGCGGCCTCGCGCGCCTGCCCGAGCACTACGAAGTCGGTGGCGACGTCAGCGAGCCCGACGCGATCCTGGTGCGCTCGGCGAACATGCACGAGATGGAGATCCCAGCCTCGGTTCGCGCAATCGGTCGTGCCGGCGCCGGCACCAACAATATCCCGGTCAAGGCCATGTCGGAGCGCGGCATTCCCGTGTTCAACGCGCCGGGCGCGAACGCCAATGCGGTCAAGGAACTCGTGATCGCCGGCATGCTGATGGGCGCCCGCAACCTGATGCCGGCACTCAAGTTCGTCGAGGGCCTGTCCGGCACCGACGAAGAGATGCACAAGGCCACCGAAGCCGGCAAGAAGCAGTTCGCCGGCATGGAGTTGCCGGGCCGCACGCTCGGCGTCATCGGCCTGGGCGCGATCGGTTCCTATATCGCGGAAGCCGCGATCAAGCTGGGCATGAACGTGGTCGGATTCGATCCGGCCATCACGGTCGACGCCGCGTGGCGGCTGCCGTCGGCGGTCAGGCGTGCCGAGAGCGTCGAAGACCTGCTGCGCCAGGCCGACTTCGTCACGCTGCACGTCCCATTGCTCGACGCTACCCGCCATCTGATCAACGCCCAGCGCATCGGCGTGATGCGGCCGGGGGCCGTGCTGCTCAACTTCGCGCGCGAGGGCGTGGTGGACAACGCTGCCGTGGTCGAGGCGCTCGATGCGAACAAGCTGCACGCCTATATCTGCGACTTCCCGGCGAATGCCCTGAAAGGCCATGCCAGGGTCGTCGCCCTGCCGCATCTGGGTGCGAGCACGGGCGAGGCCGAGGAGAACTGCGCGGTGATGGTCGCAGAGGAGGTTGCCGACTACCTGGAGAACGGCAACATCCAGAACGCGGTCAACTTCCCCAACGTCAACATGCCGCGCGAGTCGGCGTTCCGTCTTGCGATCGCCAACGCCAACGTGCCGAACATGGTGGGCCAGATTTCGGCGGCCCTTGCGGCGGCCGGACTCAACATCCACAACATGGTCAACAAGTCCAAGGGCGACATGGCGTATACGCTGGTCGATGTCGACAGCGAAGTGAGCTCGGCCGTCATGCAGCAGCTGGCCGCGATCTCCGGCGTGCTCGCCGTGCGCAACCTGCCCGCCGCCTGAAGCGATGGACGAAGCACTCAAGGCGCTGCGCGCCCGCATCGACAGCATCGACGACACGATCCTGCAACTGGTGTCCGAGCGTGCGGGCATCGCCCAGCAGGTCGGGCATACCAAGAAGGGCGAGAAGATCTATCGCCCGGAGCGCGAAGCACAGATCATTCGCCGCCTGCGCGAGGCCAACCCCGGACCCTTGTCGGGCGACACCGTCGAGCGGCTGATCCGCGAAATCATTTCGGCCTGCCGGGCGCTCGAGCAGACTACGCGCGTGGCCTATCTCGGCCCGGTCGGCACCTTCAGCCAGCAGGCCGTGCACAAGCATTTCGGGCACGATGCCGAGGCGCTTGCCGAAGCCGACATCGACGCCTGCTTCCATGCGGTGGAAACTGGCCGCGCCGATTTTGCGGTTGTGCCGGTCGAAAACTCGACCGAGGGCGCCGTCGGCCGCACGCTCGATCTGATCGTGTCGAGCCCGCTCAGGATTTGCAGCGAGGTCATGCTGCCGATCCACCAGACGCTGATGCGCAAGGGCGCCGGCCTGGAAGGCATCGCGCGCGTCTATGGCCACGCGCAATCGCTGGCGCAGTGCCAGCGCTGGCTGGCGCGCCACCTGCCGCGTGCCGAGCGAATCAGCGTGGTCAGCAACAGCGAGGGCGCGCGGCGCGCGGCCAGCGAGCCCGATTCGGCCACGCTGGGCAGCGCAGCCGCGGCCGAGTTGTATGGGCTCGACGTGGTCGAGACGCGAGTCGAGGACGAGGCCAGCAACACGACGCGTTTCCTGGTGCTGGGTCATTCCGATGCCACGCCTTCGGGCAGGGACAAGACCTCGCTGGTCATGGGTGCCCTCAATCAGCCGGGCGCCGTCGTCAAACTGCTGCAGCCGCTCGCCGACGCGGGCATTTCCATGAGCAAGCTGGAGTCGCGTCCGGCGCGATCAGGCAACTGGGAGTACCTGTTCTTCGTCGTCTGCAACGGCCACCGGCAGGATCCCAAGATGGCTGCGGCCCTTGCCGAGATCGAGTCGCGCGCCGCCTTCCTTAAAGTACTGGGTTCCTATCCTGCAGCTGCATCATGAATGCGTGTGACTTGAATTGCTCCGGCCTGGCGCCTGCCCACGTGCGCGCGATTGCACCTTATCTGCCCGGCAAGCCGATTTCCGAACTCGCCCGTGAACTGGGCCTCAATGAGGCGGACATCGTCAAGCTGGCCTCGAACGAGAATCCGCTCGGTCCCAGCCCCATGGCGCTGGCCGCGGCGCAGGATGCCCTGTATGGCATGGCGCTCTATCCGGATGGGGCAGGATTCGCGCTGAAAGCCAGGCTCTCGGCCACGCTCGGGGTAACGTCTAGCCAGATCGTGCTGGGCAACGGCTCCAACGACGTGCTGGACATGGTGGCGCGCGCCTTCCTGACGCAGGGAACCTCCTCCGTCTATTCCCAGCACGCCTTTGCGGTCTATCCGATTGCCACGCAGACAGCCGGCGCGCAGGGGATCGCCGTCGCTGCCAAACAGCTTGGTCACGACCTGGAAGCGATGCGGGCAGCGATTCGCGACGACACCCGCGTGCTGTGGATTGCCAACCCCAACAATCCCACCGGCACGTTCCTGCCCTGGCCGGACATCGAGGCCTTTCTCGAAACCGTTCCTGCCCACGTCCTGGTGGTGCTGGACGAGGCCTACGGCGAGTATCTTCCTGCCGATGCGCGCTGCGACACGGTGGCCTGGCTGGCGCGCTTTCCCAACCTGCTCATCAGCCGCACGTTTTCCAAGGCATATGGTCTGGCGGGCTTGCGCGTCGGTTACGGCCTGGGGCATCCGGACGTGATCGACCTGCTGAACCGGGTGCGGCATCCGTTCAACGTCAACGCCCCTGCGCTGGCCGCAGCCGAGGCCGCGCTCGACGACACCGAATTCCTGGCGCGCAGCTATGCGCTGAATGCAGCAGGCCTGGCGCAATTGCAGACCGGGCTGGCCGAACTGAAGGTCGAAACCGTGCCTTCCAAAGGCAATTTCCTGCTGGCCCGGGTCGGCGATGCGGCCAGCGTCAACCAGGCCTTGCTGAAGCGCGGCGTGATCGTGCGGCCTGTCGCCAATTACGGCCTGCCGGAATACCTGCGCGTTTCGGTGGGCCTGGCCGGCCAGAACGCGCGTTTCCTCGATTCGCTGAGGGAAATCCTGGCGGATTCGGGAGCGCGCCCGGACCCCGGCAACCGGAAAGCCGGCCTGTGATCGTCGATACGCTCGCCATCGTAGGTACCGGCCTGATCGGCGGTTCCTTGGCCCTGGCGCTGAAACAGGCGGGAGCCGTCAACACCGTGCTGGGTGTCGCTCGCTCGCAGGGCAGCCTGGATGCTGCGCTTGAGCGAGGCCTGATCGATCGCGCGGCCGCGTGGGAGGAAGCAGCCCAGGCGGACTGCATCGTGCTGGCCATGCCGGTTGGCGAAACCGAGGCCGTGCTGGCTCGCCTGAAGCCGCATTTGAAGTCAGACGCGATCCTCA
>JBFHQA010000128.1:0-7861 GCA_041592455.1 Thiobacillus sp.
CCCCACAGGAGCTGGTCGCCAACGGTGAACGCGGTGAGGTACTCCGGCCCCATGTTGAGCTTGCGCATGCGGCCGATCGGCACGGTCAGCGTGCCAGTCACTGCCGCGGGGGTAAGTTCGCGCATCGTGATCTCGCGATCGTTCGGCACCACCTTCACCCACTGGTTATGCTCGGCGATCAGGGTGTGGATGTCATCGAGCGGCACATCCTTGTTGAGCTTGATGGTTAGCGCCTGCGAATGGCAGCGCATCGCGCCGACGCGCACACACAGTCCGTCGATCGGGATCGGTTTGTCGCTGCGGCGCATGATCTTGTTGGCCTCGACCTGAGCCTTCCACTCTTCCTTGGACTGGCCGGACTCGAGCGCAACGTCGATCCACGGAATCAGGTTGCCGGCCAGCGGAACCGGCCAGGCATCGACCGGATAGCGATCGGATCGGATGAAGTCGGCCACCTTGCGGTCGATTTCGAGAATAGCCGAAGCCGGATCGTCGAGCAGGTCCTTGACCTCTCCATGCACCGCGCCCATTTGAGCGATTAACTCGCGCATGTTGCGTGCGCCAGCGCCGGAGGCCGCCTGATAGGTCATCGGCGATACCCATTCGACCAGGCCGGCGTCAAACAGTCCGCCCATCGACATCAGCATCAGCGATACCGTGCAGTTGCCGCCGACGTAGGTCTTGACGCCATGGGCGATGCCGTCCTGGATCACGTTTTTGTTGACCGGATCGAGGATGATGATGGCCTCGTCCTTCATCCTCAGCGTCGAGGCGGCGTCGATCCAGTAGCCGTTCCAGCCGGCGGCGCGCAGCTTCGGGTACACCTCTTTCGTGTAGTCGCCGCCCTGGCAGGTGATGATGGCGTCGCAGGCCTTGAGCGCGTCGATGTCGTTCGCGTCCTTGAGCGGCGGCACGTCACGGCCGATGTCGGGGCCCTTGCCGCCGACGTTCGAGGTGGTGAAGAACAGCGGCTCGATATGGTCGAAATCGCGTTCTTCCTTCATGCGGCCCATGAGTACCGAACCCACCATGCCGCGCCAGCCGATCAGCCCTACCTTCATCATGTTGCTATCTCCAAGTATCCGTTCTGCGGATGCCTACGGGCATCCGTAAATGATTAAAGCGCCTTCACCACGGCGTCGCCCATCTCGCTGCACGACACCTTGTTGGTGCCCTCGGTCCAGATGTCGCTGGTCCGGTAGCCTTGCGAGATCACCTTTTTCACCGCGTTCTCGATGCGGTCGGCTGTCGCCAGGTCGGCAAACGTGTAGCGATACATCATCGCCACCGACAGGATCGTGGCCAGCGGATTCGCGAGGTTCTTGCCGGCGATGTCGGGCGCCGAGCCATGGATCGGCTCGTACATGCCCTTGTTGTTTTCATCCAGCGACGCCGAAGGCAGCATGCCGATCGAGCCCGACAGCATCGAGGCCGCATCGGACAGGATATCGCCGAAGATGTTGCCGGTCACCATCGTGTCGAACTGCTTGGGCGCGCGAATCAGCTGCATCGCCGCATTATCGACGTACATGTGGGACAGTTCGACCTCAGGGTAGTCCTTCGCCACCTCGATCATCACTTCCTTCCACAATTCAGAGCATTCGAGCACGTTGGCCTTCTCGACCGAGCACAGCTTCTTGCCGCGCTTCATCGCGATGCCGAACGCGACGTGCGCGACACGGCGCACTTCGGATTCCGAATAGAGCATGGTGTTGAAGCCGACTCGCTCACCGTTCCTGACTTCGATGCCGCGCGGCTGGCCGAAGTACACATCGCCGGTGAGTTCGCGCACGATCATGATGTCGAGGCCGGACACGACGTCGGGCTTGAGCGACGAGGCGCCCGCCAGTTCCGGATACAGCAGCGCCGGACGCAGGTTGGCGAACAGGTTCAGATCCTTGCGGATGCGCAGCAGGCCGCGCTCGGGGCGCAACGGGCGGTCGAGCGCATCGTACTGCGGGCCGCCGACGGCGCCGAGCAGCACCGCGTCGGCGGCACGCGCCAGCGCAAGCGTGGCGTCCGGCAAGGGATCGCCCGACGCGTCGTAGCCGGCTCCGCCGATGGGTGCCGTTTCCATTTCGATTTTCGCGCCATCGGAGCGCAACACTTCGAGTACCTTGACGGCTTGTGCGACGATTTCCGGTCCGATGCCGTCACCGGGTAAAACTGCAATCTTCATTTCAAATTCCTGAAAGGTGTGAGGTGTCAGGCGCAAGGAGCGAAGCCTGCCGGGCTTCCGCCTCACTTCTCACCCTTCTCTCCTCACTCGTTCAATTAAACAGCCACGGCGCTTCCTGCTTGCGCCGATCTTCGTAAGCCTTGATCCTGTCCGCCTGCAGCAGGGTCAGTCCGATGTCGTCCAGGCCGTTCAGCAGGCGGTGCTTGCGGCCGCCGTCCACGTCGAAAGACAGCACCTCGCCACCGGGCGTGGTGACGGTCTGCCGGTCGAGATCGACGGTCAGCTTGTAGCCCTCGGACGCGTCGCACTCGCGGAACAGGCGTTCCACCACGGCCGCGTCGAGCACGATCGGCAGGATGCCGTTCTTGAAACAGTTGTTATAGAAAATATCGGCATACGACGGCGCGATGATCGCGCGGATGCCATAGTCCTCGAGCGCCCACGGCGCATGCTCGCGGCTCGAGCCGCAGCCGAAGTTGTCGCGCGCAAGCAGCACGGAGGCACCGGCATAACGCGGGAAGTTCAGTACGAATTCGGGGTTCGGCTGGCGCGACGCAGGGTCCATGCCCGGCTCGCCGTGGTCGAGATAACGCCATTCGTCGAACAGGTTGGGGCCGAAGCCCGCGCGCTTGATCGATTTCAGGAACTGCTTGGGGATGATGGCATCGGTGTCGACGTTGGCACGATCGAGCGGAACCACCAGTCCATTGAGTGTAGTGAAGGCCTGCATGTGACTAGTTACCTGCCTTGCTGCCGGCTTTCTCGATCGCCTTGCCTGCTTTCTGGACGTCCTGGCCAAAACCTTCCATCGTGTTGCAGCCGGTCATAACGAACGAAACGGCCATCAGGACCATGATCATCTGTTTCATGGATGTCTCCTTAAAAAGTCCGCACATCGACAAAATGGCCGGCGCATGCGGCGGCGGCTGCCATCGCCGGGCTGACCAGGTGGGTGCGTCCGCCCTGCCCCTGGCGGCCTTCGAAATTGCGGTTGGAGGTCGAGGCGCAGCGTTCGCCTGGCTCCAGCCGGTCGGCATTCATGGCGAGACACATCGAGCAACCCGGCTCGCGCCACTCGAAGCCGGCTTCGATCAGGATCTTGTCGAGCCCCTCGGCCTCAGCCTGCTGCTTGACCAGGCCCGAGCCGGGTACCACCATCGCCAGCTTGACGCCGGGTGCGACCTTGCGCCCCTTGGCCACGCTGGCCGCTTCACGGATATCCTCGATCCGCGAGTTGGTGCAGGAGCCGATGAAGACCTTGTCCACCGCAATGTCGGCCATCGGGGTGCTGGCCTGCAAGCCCATGTATTCGAGCGCGCGCGTCCAGTCGTGCTGCTTGACCTCGTTCGGGGCGTCCGCCGGATTCGGCACGCGCCCCCCGATGGTCGTGACCATCTCGGGCGACGTGCCCCAGGTCACCTGCGGCTCGATGCGAGCGGCGTCGAGTTCGACGACGCGATCGAACACCGCGTCGGCGTCCGAATGCAGCGTGTTCCACCAGGCCACGGCCTGGTCCCAGACGTCGCCCTTGGGCGCATAGGGACGACCCTTGACGTAATCGATCGTCGTGGCGTCGACCGCGACCATGCCGGCGCGAGCGCCCGCTTCGATCGCCATGTTGCACAGGGTCATGCGGCCTTCCATGCTCAGGGCGCGGATCGCCGAGCCGCCGAATTCCAGCGCGTAGCCGGTCCCGCCCGCGGTGCCGATTTCCCCGATGATCGCGAGCGCGATGTCCTTGGCCGTGACGCCCTTGCCCAGCTGGCCCTCGACCTTGACCAGCATGGTTTTCGACGGCTTCTGCCACAGGCATTGCGTGGCCAGCACGTGCTCGACCTCGGACGTGCCGATACCGAAGGCCAGCGCGCCGAATGCGCCGTGGGTGGAGGTGTGCGAATCGCCGCAGACCACGGTCATGCCCGGCAGGGTCAGGCCCTCTTCGGGACCGATGACATGGACGATGCCCTGGCGGATGTCGTCCATCCTGAATTCGGTGATGCCGAACTCGGCGCAGTTGGCGTCGAGCGTCTCGACCTGCAGGCGCGAGACGGGGTCGGCGATGCCCTGCGAGCGGTCGGTGGTCGGAACGTTGTGGTCGGGCACGGCAATCGCCGCATCGGCGCGGCGCGGCGTGCGCTGGGCGAGCTTGAGCCCCTCGAACGCCTGCGGGCTGGTGACTTCATGCACCAGGTGACGATCGATGTAGAGCAGCGTGGTGCCGTCGTCCTCGACGTGCACCACATGGGCGTCCCACAATTTCTGGAATAAGGTCTGGCCGGACATACAAACGGGCAAAAAGTGCGAAAGACCAATTATTTCATAGCTTGCCGGGTGCAGGCACGGTTTTTGTTCGCCCCCACAGGGTAAAAACGGCCCATGCCAGCGCCGCGCTGGCGGCCGCCAGCGTGAACGTCCAGGCCGGTCCCAGGGTATCCCAGGTCAGGCCGCTGGCCAGGCCGCCGATGGTGCCGCCGACACCATAGGACAGGCTGGTGTAGAGCGCCTGCCCGCGCGCCTGGTGGCGGCCGCGGAAATGCTGGTGGATCAGCGCCACCGCGGCGGCATGGTAGGTGCCAAACGTGAAGGCGTGCAGGATTTGCGCGCTCCAGACCAGCCAGGCCGACTCCACGCCCCAGGCGATCACCAGGAAGCGCAGCACGGCCAGCGCAAAACTGGCCAGGATCAGCTGCCGCGGCGTGACCCGGGCAAAAATGCGGGGAATGATCAGGAATATCCCGATCTCGCACAGCACGCCCAGCGCCCACAGCCATCCCACGGTCGACTTGTCGTAGCCGTGGTCGACCAGGTAGATCGAGTAGAACGTGTAGTAGGGACCGTGCGTCACGGCCATTAGCAGGCAGGCGGCCAGCAGCGATGCGACTTCGGGCCGGCGCAGGATGTCCCAGACCGAATGATGGTCGGTGGGATGCGGCAGGATCTCGGCTTCGGGAATCACCCGCGCGAATCCGACGATGCCCAGCATGACCACGAGCACCGCCCACGGCAGCCAGTCGATCGAGACATGATCGAAGGCATAGCCCAGCCCCACCACCATCAGGATGAAGCCGATCGATCCCCATAGGCGAATGCGGCCGTAGGCATCGGTATGCTCGCCCAGGTGGGACAGCGTCATCGCCTCGACCAGGGGCAGCGAGGCGCTCCAGAAGAAGCTCAAGGCTGCCATGACCGCAAACAGCCACCAGAAGCCGCTGCCGAAGAACACGCCGACGAACGCGATCACGCTGCCCAGCGCGGCGAGCTGGACGATGGTCGTGCGGCGGCCGCTGCGGTCGGCGATATGCCCCCAGATATTGGGCGCAAAGATCCGCATCACCTGCAACAGCGACATCAGCACGCCGATCTGGAAGGCGTTGAACGCCAGCGACTGCAGGTACAGCCCCCAGAAAGGCGCCATGGCGCCGACAAAAGCAAAGTAGAAAAAATAGAAACCGGACAGACGCCAGTAGGGAACCGCACTCATGCGGCCGGATTATCCCTGAGCTTGGGTCGAATGCGGCACGCCGGACAAGATTTCTCGCTACTTCATGGCCGAGCGCAGCCGGATGACCTCGCCGTCCAGGGCGAACACGCCGTTGCCCCGATGATGCAGCGTTTGCGGGCGCTTGATCGAGGAATCGACCCAGGCCCTGACCGCCTCGAGGATGAAGAAGTTGTAGCGGTTGACCATCCGGGTATCGAACACGCGGCATTCGATGCTGGCATAGCATTCCGCGATCAAGGGCGCCTGCACTTCGGAGGCCGGCACCCCGGTGAGCCCGAACCGCTCGAACTTGTCGACGCTCTTGCCGGAGCAGTTTCCCACGCCGACCACCTGCTTCGCCAGATCCGCTGTCGGAATGTTGATCACGCACTCGCGGGTCGCCTTGAGCGCGTCGAACGACGCATTGCGGCCGCTGACCAGGCAGCCGACCAGCGGCGGCTCGAATTCCATCATCGTGAGCCACGACAAGGTCATGACGTTGGGCCGCCCCTTGCGGGCCGTGGTCAGCAGGACGACCGGCCCCGGTTCCAGCAGGCCGTACACCTTGCCGAGCGGGTAGTCGCGCTTTGCCATTTGTCCTCCTGTCGCGTTGTTGCCGGATTCTCCGCTTGCACCTGGAACCCCTCACCTTGAAACCCGGCCTGGCCTGGCCTATTTTTAGGAGTGTCCATCACGGCTTTCAAGGAGACAGACATGCTGCACGTATCAACCGACATCAACAAGCTGACTCGCGAACCCACGACCGACCCAGACTTTCCGCATGCCCCGCTCGACTGGACCCGCGATGACGCCATGAAGGTTGCGCGCGACGAAAAACTCAACCTCACCGAGGACCACTGGGAGGCTGTTCGCGCCCTGCAGTCCTATTACGCTCATCACGAGGACGAAACCACGATCAATCTGCGCAATCTGCACGATGCGCTCGACGAGCATTTCCACCAGAAGGGGGGACTGAAGTTTCTGTACACGCTGTTCCCGGGCGGCCCGATAGCCCAGAGTTGCCGCCTGGCGGGCCTGGAAGCCCCTTTCATAGCAGCCGACCGCAGTTTTGGCAGCGTAGCCTGAGGCGCTCGCGGGCGCTTGACCCCCGCCTCGCGGCGGGAGCGTTGCCAAGCCGGGTTCCCGTCAGCTGAACCGCTTCGCCGGAGCCCGTCTCTCCTCCATTTCCCCGTCATCCTGTTGCGTTCCAGGCCGGTCCGGCCCGGCCGCTTGCGCATGGCTGACGGATCGAGCGGCGCTTGATCAATGTTCCAAATGCCCACATACTCGACCCTGATAAAGCCATCGACTCGTTCCCCGATCCTTGGCGCAGACTGGGTAACCGGAACAACAAACAAGCGGTGGCTTCACAATCACAACATTCATCGATCGACCTGGACGCGTTGCGTCTGGACGATGCGAGCGCCCTGCTGGCGCACGACGCCAGGAGCGTTGTCCGTGAAGCGGGCGAATCCGACACGGCCTATCTGCAGCGCGTGATCGACGGCCTGTGCGATCTGTCGCTGAAGGATCCGCTGACCGGCCTGGGCAATCGACGCTATTTCCTGTCGGCCCTCGAACGGGCGATCGAGATCGTGGCCCGTTCGGGCGAATCGGTCCTGCTGCTGCTGCTGGACATCGATCATTTCAAGAGCATCAATGACACCCATGGCCATCTGGCTGGCGACCAGGTCCTGCGGTCCGTTGCACGCTGCCTGGCTGGCTGCCTGCGCCCCATGGATACCGTCGCCCGCTACGGCGGCGAGGAATTCGCCGTCATCCTCCCCAACTGCCGCCCCCTGTTCGGACGCGCCGTGGCCGAACGGATTCGCCAGAGCGTCGCATCGCTCTCGATCCAGGCGGCCCCGCAGTTGAATATCCAGACCACGATCAGTATTGGCGGCGCCTACGCGCCGGAATGGGTCCGCTCGACGGCCGACCTCTGGATCGAGCGCGCCGACATCCAGCTCTACCGGGCAAAATCGAACGGCCGCAACCAGGTCAGCCTGGACCAGCCGCAGGAACTTTCCGTCAGCGCGGAAGAAAAGGGCCTGCTGTTCGGACAACTAGGCATGGATGAGGACGCGGCCCCCGCCGTCAGGGAGATATCGGGCGATGCCCCGTCAATCACCGAGGACAGCGCCACGAAGCGAGTCAACGTATGAACGATGTGCTAACTCCAACAGCCGACGACAAGAATA
>JBFHQA010000129.1:0-7701 GCA_041592455.1 Thiobacillus sp.
CCCCCCCCCCCCCCCCCCGGGCGTGTGCGGATCCCGCGCTCAGCCCTGCCGGTGATGATCTCCGGCACCATCACCGACGCCTCCGGCCGCACGCTGTCGGGCCAGACCGGCGAAGCGTTCTGGAATTCGGTGCGCCACGCCCGGCCGCTGTCGATCGGCCTCAACTGCGCACTCGGCCCCGACCTCCTGCGCCAGTACGTCGAGGAGCTGTCCAACAAGGCCGACGCGTTCATCTCGGCCCACCCCAACGCCGGCCTGCCCAACGCCTTCGGCGAATACGACATGGACGGCGCCGAAATGGCCGTCCA
The DNA here is from genome assembly GCA_041592455.1 of Thiobacillus sp. Lineage (GTDB taxonomy): Bacteria > Pseudomonadota > Gammaproteobacteria > Burkholderiales > Thiobacillaceae > Thiobacillus. The sequence continues at coordinate 309 of JBFHQA010000129.1, forward strand.
CATCGGCGAATGGGCGCGCGCAGGCCTGCTCAACATCGTCGGCGGCTGCTGCGGCACGTCGCCAACGCACATCGCGGCCATTGCCAAGTCTGTCGAAGGGGTGGCGCCGCGCGTGCCGCCGGTCGTCGAGCCAGCGATGCGCCTGTCGGGGCTGGAGCCCTTCAACGTCGGCAAGGATTCGCTGTTCGTCAACGTCGGCGAGCGCACCAACGTCACTGGCTCGCGCGCGTTCGCAAAAATGATCCTCGAAGGCCGCTACGACGACGCGCTGTCGGTCGCGCGCCAGCAGGTGGAGAACGGCGCCCAGGTCATCGACATCAACATGGACGAGGGCATGCTCGACGCCGAGGCGGCGATGGTGCGCTTCCTCCACCTGATCGCCTCTGAGCCCGACATCGCGCGCGTGCCGATCATGATCGACTCGTCGAAGTGGAGCGTCATCGAAGCCGGTCTCAAGTGCATCCAGGGCAAGGGCATCGTCAATTCCATCTCCATGAAGGAAGGCGAAGCCGAGTTCATCGAACGCGCCAAACTGTGCCTGCGCTACGGCGCCGCGGTGATCGTGATGGCCTTCGACGAGACCGGCCAGGCCGACACCTACGCGCGCAAGACCGAGATCTGCGAACGCGCGTACAAGCTGCTGACGGAACAAGTTGGCTTCCCGGCCGAGGACATCATCTTCGACCCGAATATCTTTGCCGTGGCCACCGGCATCGAGGAGCATGCCAACTACGCGATCGATTTCATCGAGGCCACGCGCTGGATCCACGACAACCTGCCGCACGCGCACATCTCCGGCGGCGTGTCGAACGTCAGCTTCTCGTTCCGTGGCAACGATGCGGTGCGCGAGGCGATCCACACGGCGTTCCTGTATCACGCGATCCAGGCCGGCATGGACATGGGTATCGTCAACGCCGGCCAGCTCGGCGTCTACGAAGCCCTCGAACCGGAACTCAAGGAGCGCGTCGAGGACGTGCTGCTGAACCGCCGGGAAGACGCGACCGAGCGGCTGGTCAGCTTTGCCGAAGGCGTGAAGGGCGGCGCCAAGGAGAAGGTCGAGGACCTCGCCTGGCGCCAATTGCCGGTCAACGAGCGGCTCTCGCACGCGCTGGTGCAGGGCATCACGCAATACATCGTCGAGGACACCGAGGAAGCGCGCCAGCAGGCCGCGCGTCCGCTGCACGTGATCGAAGGCCCGCTGATGGCGGGCATGAACGTCGTCGGCGACCTCTTCGGCGCCGGCAAGATGTTCCTGCCGCAGGTCGTGAAGTCGGCGCGCGTCATGAAGCAGGCCGTCGCCCACCTGATCCCGTTCATCGAAGCCGACAAGCAGGCGGGCGACGCACAGAGCGCCGGCAAGATCATCATGGCCACGGTCAAGGGCGACGTCCACGACATCGGCAAGAACATCGTCGGCGTCGTACTCGGCTGCAACGGCTACGAGATCGTCGACCTCGGCGTCATGGTGCCGGCGCAGAAGATCCTCGACGCCGCGAAAGAGCACAACGCCGACATCATCGGCCTGTCGGGCCTGATCACACCGTCGCTGGAAGAAATGGCGCACGTCGCCAAGGAAATGCAGCGCCAGGGCTTCACGATTCCGCTCCTGATCGGCGGCGCGACGACCTCGCTCGCCCACACCGCGGTCAAGATCGAACCGAATTACGAACATCCGGTGGTGTACGTGAAGGACGCTTCGCGCGCGGTCGGCGTCTGCACGCAATTGCTGTCGAAAGACATGCGCGACGCCTTCGCCGCCGAGATCCGGGCGGATTACGCGAAAACGCGCGAGCGGCACCTGAAGAACAAGTCCGAAACCACGCGCGTGCCTCTCGCCGATGCGCGCGCCAACAAGGTCAAGATTGACTGGGCCAGCTACACGCCGCCGGTGCCGAAGCAGCCCGGCGTGCACGTACTGAAGGCCTACGACCTGGCGAAGCTCGCCGAAGCCATCGACTGGACGCCGTTCTTCGCGTCGTGGGAGTTGCACGGCAAGTTTCCGAAGATCCTCGACGACGAAGTCGTCGGCGTTGAGGCGAGGAAGCTTTATGCCGACGCCCAGGCGATGCTGAAGCAGATGATCGCCGAGAACTGGGTCGAAGCGCGCGCGGTGTTCGGCCTGTTCCCCGCCAACACCGTCAACGACGACGACATCGCGATCTACGCCGACGACTCACGCTCCAGCACGCTGATGACCTGGCACAACCTCAGGCAGCAGATGAAGAAGCCGTCCGACCGCGCCAACCTCTGCCTCGCCGACTTCGTCGCGCCGAAGGCAAGCGGCAAGCCCGACTACCTCGGTGCCTTCGTCGTCACCGCCGGCATCGGCGAGGACGAGCGCGCCAAGGCTTTCGAGGCCGCGCACGACGACTACTCGGCCATCCTCTTCAAGGCGCTGTGCGACCGTTTGGCCGAAGCCTTCGCCGAGCACCTGCACCAGCGCGTGCGCCGCGAATTCTGGGGCTACGCGAGCGAGGAAGCGCTCACCAATGACGAGCTGATCGCGGAGAAATACCAGGGCATCCGTCCGGCGCCGGGCTACCCCGCTTGCCCCGAACACAGCGAGAAGGCCGGCCTGTTCGAGATCCTGAACGCTACAGAAGCCATCGGCGTGAAGCTGACCGAGAACTACGCCATGTGGCCGGGCGCCGCGGTGTCGGGCTTCTACCTGTCGCACCCCGACAGCCAGTACTTCGCGGTGGCCAAACTCGAGCGCGACCAGGTCGAAGATTACGCCAAGCGCAAGGATTGGGACCTGAAGACGGCGGAACGCTGGCTTGCGCCGAACCTGGGATACCAGCCGGATTAAGGCCAGCGATCGGCGGCGGCCTCAGGGCCGCTTGAGCATCCGCCGCGCGTCGTCGACCTTGCGCCGGATCACGCATCCATGCGCGTGATCGTTGATGAGGCCCATCGCCTGCAGGAAGGCAAACACCGTAGTGGGGCCGACGAATTTCCAGCCCATCTTCTTCAGGGCCTTGGACAAAGCGACCGATTCAGGAGACGTGGACGCAGTCTGCGGCTCGGCCAGCGCGTCGGGGTCGGGCTCGTAGCGCCAGAAGAACGCGGCCAGCGACCCCTCCTGCCTGACCAACTCCTGCGCGCAGCGTGCATTGTTGATGACCGCCTCGATCTTTCCGCGATGGCGCACGATACCTTCGTCCTGCAACAGGCGCTCAATGTCCTTTTCCGTAAAGCGCGCGACCTTGTCGAAGTTGAAGTGATGGAAGGCCGTGCGAAAGTTCTCGCGCTTGGCCAGAATCGTGCGCCAGCTCAGGCCTGACTGAAAGCTCTCCAGGCACAGCTTCTCGAACAGCTTCCGGTCGTCGACCACTGGGAACCCCCACTCCGTGTCGTGGTAGTCGAGAAACTCGGGCGCGGCCGCACACCAGGTGCAGCGCGCCTCGCCATCGGGTCCCTTGTACGTAGCGACCATGCTTGCCTCCTTGTTTTGAAACCGACTCAGCCGAGCAGGAAATTCAGCCGTTCGTCAGCGCGGCCGGGGGTGATCTCCAGGATGTCTGCGTTGACGACACCCTCCGCGACAAAGGGATCGTCCTGCACCCGCTTCCGGATCTCGTCCAGGCTCGACGCCTGCGCCAGGATGGCGCCGCCCTGGGCCGGCTGCAGGCTGCCCACCATCAGGAAGACGCCGTCATCGAAACCGCGCTGGATCCAGGCATTGTGACCTTCCATCAGCCCTGCGGCCTGGCTCTTGTTGTGCGAGAACTTCAGCAATACGACGAACATGCTTCCTCCTTTTCGATCATTTTCAGCTTTGGGTCACTGAGACAAGCCAGTCATCAAGGCGCCTGACCTCCTGCTCGATGAACGTCTCATCGTGAAATGCGCTGGCGAGGGTGGCGACGCCCTGGCTGAGTGCGAGCAGGTGCATCGCCAATTCGTCGGCATCGTCGCGGCGGCCCAGTTGCTCGAACTGCCTGCGCAGCCAGGTGCGGAACAGCGTGAACAAGGCATTGGCGTCGGGTTGCGCGGGGTGGTCGAGTTTCGCGAGTTCGCCGCACAGCGTGCCGACCGGACAGCCAAAGCGCGCGATCTTCGACCTGTTCATGTTCAGAATGCCGATGAAGCTGCGGATACGTTCCGCCGGATCGGCACCCTCGGCTTCCCACCGGTCCAGCAGGGCCTGGGTTCGGATCACGCGCTGGGCGATCACCGCATCGAGGATTTCGTCCTTGGTCTTGAAGTGGTAGTAGAAATTGCCGCGCGATATGCCCACATCCGCCGCAATTTGGGCGAAGGACGTGTGCTCGTAGCCACGCTCGTAGAACAGTCGGTCCGCCACCTCGACGATCTGCGACCGGGTCGATTGATCATTCATGGAGGGGGGAGACACCCGATGTGTGTCCTCTGCTTGTCGGCGACATCATGCCAACAGTTTAGGACAGCCGTCCTAAAGGTCAACTCACACTGTCCGGCTTGAGTGGGGGTTACGGAAAACGCCGATACTGCTACCGGGGCGACATCACGGCAGCCAGCCTTTGTCGCTACTTGCCGTTGGTTGGGCTTACCAGCCCTGCTGGATCATCTTCTCCAGCCAGAACAAGCCGATCACCGTCTTGGTCTCGCAGATGCGGCCATCCCGCACCCACTGCATCGCCTCGTCGAACGGCAGGCGGAATATCTCCAGGAATTCGTCGGGGTCGCGGCCGTGGGTGCCGTCCTGCAGGCCTTTCGCCAGATAGAAGGCCAGACGTTCGTCGGAATAGCCGATGCACGGGTAGATCGTCGTGACCTCGCGCCACTCGGACGCGGTGTAGCCGGTTTCCTCTTCCAGCTCGCGCTTCGCGCAGGTGAGGTCGTCCTCGCCCGGGTCGATCTTGCCGGCCGGCAGTTCGATGAAGTCGCGATGCAGCGGATAGCGGTGCTGGCGCTCGAGCAGGATGTCGCCGTTGTCGAATACAGGAATCACGACGACGGCGCCGGGGTGGACGATATACTCGCGCGTCGATTCCTTTCCATTGGGCAGGCGCACGACGTCGCGCTTGACGTGCATGAGCCGTCCCTTGAAGACGGTTTCGCTGGAAAGCTCGGTTTCCTGGAGGTTGGGGGTATCGGTGTCCATGCTGGCCATGATACCGGGGCGCGGGCAAAAAAAAGCCGGGTCCTTGCGAACCCGGCGAAAAAGAGGAGATAGCCCCTCATTGCGGAGAACTTCCTTGCCTGCAGCAAAACTGCAAGCACGCTCATCCTAAGAAGCCCGCGCCGATTTGGCTATACAACTTTAGTTGTAGATGGAGGCTATCTGTTTGTTTATATTGATCTTATTTTTTCGCGCAAGCTCGAATATTGGCGTCTGCTGACCAATAACTGCTCGTCGAGGCCGTCCAGGCGCAGGAAATGGCCCTCTTCGTCGCCCGGCAATTTGCCCAATTCCCGGATGCGCGAGCGGGCCACCAGGCAATTTCGATGGATGCGCACGAAGGTCTCGCCGAATTCGGTTTCCAGCCGGGTCAGCGACTCCTCGAGCAGGAACTCGCGTGCAGCAGTTCGCACGGTCACGTACTTCAGCTCGGCCTTGAGATAGAGGATGTCTTCCAGAGGAACCAGTACGATGCGGCCCTTTTCGTTGACCGAAAGATGCGATCTCGTCTGCGGAAGCGCTTCGCGCAACTGCTCGATCATGCTCGAACTCAGGCTGTGCGCACGCGTCAGCGCCCGCACGAGGCGATCGGCCCGGACGGGCTTCAGCAGGTAATCGACCGCGTTCAGGTCGAAGGCCTGGCAGGCATAGGCATCGTAAGCGGTGCTGAAAATGATCGCGGGCGGGGTCGACAGCCGATTGAGGTGCGCGGCGCACTCGAGGCCGTCCATGCCGGGCATGCGGATGTCGAGCAATACGACGTCGACCGCCTCCTGCCGCACGCGCTCCAGCGCTGCCGGACCGGTCGCGGCCTCGCCGACGACCTCGACCGGTACCCTGTCCGCGCAGTCTTCCAGCACGTCGCGCAGGCGCCGGCGCGCAGGCGCTTCGTCATCGACGATCAGAACTCGAAGGGGGGGGATGGGTGCGTTCACGGGTAAACGGGATCACGATATGCACCTGATAAACGGCTCCCATGGGCTCCAACTTGAGCTGGGCGTCGAGGTCGAAGTGCAGCAGCAGACGCTCGCGGATGTTTGCCAGCGCGATGCGGTTGCCCTTGTGATGGCCGGACTCGGCGGCGATCGGATTGCGCACCACGATGTGCACCTTGTCGGAACTGCGGTAGATATTGAGGCTGATTTCGCCGCCGGCAGGCTGCGGTTCGATGCCGTGGTAGACCGCGTTTTCCACCAGGGGCTGGATGACCAGCGGCGGGATCAGCGCGTCGGCCGGCATCTTCTGGGTGTGCCAGACGACCTGCAGGCGGTCGCCCAGCCGCAGCTGCTCGAGCTCCAGGTACGCCCGGGTCAGCGCGACCTCGTCTTCCAGCGGGGTCAACTGGCTGGCGTTGCTCATCAGGGCGCGGAACAGGTCGGCCATGTTTTCCAGCGCGTGCTCGGCGCGCCGCGGGTCGCTGCGCACCAGGGAGAGCACGGCATTCAGGCTGTTGAACAGGAAATGCGGGCGGATCCGCGCCTGCAGGGCCTGCAGCCGCGCCTCGGTGATGGCGGGCGACAGGGCGCGCGAGCGCAGGTTGAAATACGACAACAGGCCGGCGCTCAGCAGGAACCCCAGCAGCGCCGCCCCGCCCGGCGACACCCCATAGGCGCCCTGCATCACGGGCGACAGCCACAGCGTGGCCAGCAGCGGGACCAGCGAACCCAGGATCAACGTGAAGCCGACGCCCTGGCGATAAGGCTGTCGCCTCAGCCAGCCTCCCGCCGCGCACAGCGCGAGCAGGGTCAGCAGCAGCGCAGGCTGCGCCAGCGCCGACAGCTCGACGAACGCCTCCCAGAACTGCTGCACGTCGGCCACGCGCGCCGCCACGCCTGCCATCAGCACCGCTTCGACCGTCAGGGCGATGCGCAGGCTCACGCCCAGATGACAGAAGTTCGGCAATTCGACCTGCCGGTTGTTATGATTCTTTCTTTTCATAGCCCGTCTGATTCCCATGAGCACGTCATCGACGCCGACCGAAGGCGCACCCGCCGCCTGGTCCGGCCGCTTTTCCGAGCCGGTTTCCGAAATCGTCAAACGCTACACCGCGTCCATTCCTTTTGATTATCGGCTGGCCGAGTTCGACATTCAGGGCTCGCTCGCGCACGCCGCCATGTTGCACCACGTCGGCGTCCTCACCAAGGACGACCTGGACGCGATCCGCCGCGGCATGGACGAACTGCTGGCCGACATCCGCGCCGGGCAGTTCAACTGGTCGCTCGACAAGGAAGACGTCCACCTCAACATCGAGGCGGCGCTGACCGCCAGGATCGGCGACGCCGGCAAGCG
>JBFHQA010000130.1:0-7635 GCA_041592455.1 Thiobacillus sp.
GAAAACACGCGCAAGATCACCAAGGCCATGGAAATGGTCGCGGCGTCCAAAATGCGCAAGGCGCAGGACCGCATGAAGGCTGCGCGCCCGTATGCCGAGAAAATCGCCAACGTGGCGACGCACCTGGCCTACGCCCATACGGAATACAAGCATCCTTTCGTGATCGCCCGCGAGAACGTCAAGCGTGTCGGCGTCATCGTCATCAGCTCGGACAAGGGCTTGTGCGGCGGCCTCAACACCAACGTGTTCCGCGTCGTGGTCAACCAGATGAAGCAGTGGGAAGCCGCTGGCGTCCAGGTTGACGTGACCGCCATCGGCAACAAGGCGCTGGGCTTCATGCAGCGCCTGGGCGCCAATGTCGTGTCGCAGCTGACCGGTATCGGCGACACGCCGCACATGGACAAGCTCATCGGCCCGGTCAAGGTCATGCTGGATGCCTACCTCGAGGGCAGGATCGACGCGCTGTACATCGTCTACAACCGCTTCGTCAACACGATGAAGCAGGACCCGACGCTGACCCAGCTGCTGCCGCTGGCCAAGATGGAAGACACCGAGGAAGCCAACCTGAAGACGCACTGGGACTACATCTACGAGCCCGATGCGAAGCCGGTGGTCGATGGCATGCTGATGCGCTACATCGAATCGCTGGTGTACCAGGGCGTGGCCGAGAATATCGCGTGCGAACAGTCGGCACGGATGGTGGCGATGAAGGCGGCGTCTGACAACGCCAAGGACGTGATCGGCGAACTGAAACTGGTCTACAACAAGACCCGTCAGGCCGCGATTACCAAGGAACTGTCGGAAATCGTCGCAGGCGCAGCCGCGGTTTAAAGAATTCAACTTTTAGGAAATCAACATGAGCAACGGAAAAATTGTTCAGATCATCGGCGCCGTGGTTGACGTGGAGTTCTCGCGTGATGCCATGCCGACGGTCTTCGAAGCGTTGAAAATGCAGGACCCCGAGCTGACGATGGAAGTCCAGCAGCAGCTGGGCGACGGCGTGGTTCGCGCGATTGCGATGGGTTCGACCGACGGCCTTCGCCGCGGCATGGAAGTCATGTCGACCGGCAACCCGATCATGGTGCCGGTGGGTCAGGCGACCCTGGGCCGCATCATGAACGTGCTGGGCACCCCGATCGACGAAGCGGGTCCGGTCAACACCGACACCCACATGCCGATCCACCGCAAGCCGCCGGCATACGCCGACCAGGCTGCAACCGTGGAAATCCTGGAAACGGGCATCAAGGTGATCGACCTGATCATGCCGATCGCCAAGGGCGGCAAGGTCGGCCTGTTCGGCGGTGCCGGCGTGGGCAAGACCGTGACCCTGATGGAACTGATCCGCAACATCGCCGTGGCGCACTCGGGCTTCTCCGTGTTCGCCGGCGTGGGTGAGCGTACCCGTGAAGGTAACGACTTCTACCACGAGATGAAGGAAGGCGGCGTTCTGGACAAGGTTGCGCTGGTCTACGGCCAGATGAACGAACCCCCGGGCAACCGTCTGCGCGTCGCGCTGACCGGCCTGACCATGGCCGAGTACTTCCGTGACGAAGGCCGCGACGTGCTGCTGTTCGTCGACAACATCTACCGCTACACCCTGGCCGGTACCGAAGTGTCCGCGCTGCTGGGACGTATGCCGTCCGCCGTGGGCTACCAGCCAACGCTGGCCGACGAAATGGGCCGCCTGCAGGAGCGCATCACCTCGACCCGCACCGGCTCGATCACGTCCTTCCAGGCCGTGTACGTGCCCGCGGACGACTTGACCGACCCGTCGCCTGCCACCACCTTCGCTCACCTCGATGCGACCCTGGTGCTGTCCCGTCAGATCGCCGAACTGGGTATCTACCCCGCCGTGGATCCGCTGGACTCCACCTCGCGTATCCTGGATCCGCAGGTCGTCGGCGAAGAGCACTACAACGTCGCCCGTTCGGTTCAGGGCACGCTGCAGAAGTACAAGGAACTGCGCGACATCATCGCGATTCTGGGCATGGACGAACTGTCTCCCGAAGACAAGCTGACCGTGGCCCGTGCGCGTAAGATCCAGCGCTTCCTGTCGCAGCCCTTCTTCGTGGCCGAAGTGTTCACCGGCGCGCCCGGCAAGTACGTGACGCTGAAAGAGACCATCGCCGGCTTCAAGGCGATCGTCGACGGCGAATACGATCACCTGCCCGAGCAGGCCTTCTACATGGTCGGTCCGATCGAAGAAGCCGTCGAAAAGGCGAAAACCATTCAGTAAGGCGAGCGGACAGGGCGTGAGGCGTCGCGATACGTCCGCGCCTCAGCCCTCACCCCTTACCCCTCACGAGGTTAAATCATGGCCATGACCATCCACGTCGACATCGTCAGCGCAGAAAAGTCACTCTACTCCGGCAGCGCCGAAGTGGTGATTGCCCCTGGCCAGCGCGGCGAGCTCGGCATTTATCCGCGTCACACCCCGCTGCTGACCACGCTGAAGCCCGGTTCGGTTCGCATCAAGATCCCGAACCAGGCCGAAGAAGAACTGGTTTACGTGTCCGGCGGCATCCTGGAAGTGCAGCCGAACGTCGTCACCATCCTGTCCGACTCCGCGATCCGCGGGGCCGACCTCGACGAAGCCAAGGCGATGGAAGCCATGCGCGCCGCCGAAGAGGCCATGAAGGACAAGGCAGCCAGCATCGACTATGCCCAGGCCCAGGCCGAGCTGGCCCAGGCTGTGGCTCAACTGGCCGCCATCAAGAAACTGCGGAAATTGACCTGATTTCCAAGGTTTCTGAATGCAAAAGGCAACCCTGATGGGTTGCCTTTTTTTCGTCCTTGAGCGGCTCAGCGGACCGGGTTGCAGCCCCGCAAAGTTGATAAAACCGTATATTCGGGCTAAGGTTAACCGTCTGGATGTGCCCATTTTCGGACGTCGCCTTGCATGCCATGCGCCGCCTCAAGGGTCGTAATTGTTGATTGTTTACATTCGCTTTTCGTTTTTTTCGAGGTTCGGCGCTATGATGGTTGCCATTCAGTGCCTGGCCTGAAACCCGGATTCCCGGGTCCATGCTGCCGATACGATAAGTTTACACTGGCAGGCCTTACCAGCCTGTTTTCCAAATTCTGACTTAATAACCACAAAAGGGGTCTCATCATGCGTCGAAACCAGTTTCTTCTGAACGTTGTAGCAGCCAGCCTGATTTCCGCAGGCGCCTTGTCGGCTCACGCCGCGTCAGGCGTGTACTACGATCCGACCAACGCCGCGAGCAAGGCCGGCAAGACCGTCGGTTACGAGCTCTTCGGCACCATCGGTTGCCCGGGCCAGGGCCTGCTGGCATCGAGCTGCCCGAAGCCGCCGGTGGACAGTGACGGTGACGGCGTCATCGACAGCAAGGACAAGTGCCCCAACACGCCGCCCGGCACGAAGGTCAATGCCCAGGGTTGCGAAATCGATACCGACGGCGACGGCGTCGTCGACAGCAAGGACAAGTGCCCGATGACGCAGGCTGGCCGCAAGGTCAATGCCGATGGTTGCGAACTCGACAGCGACGGCGACGGCGTCGTCGACGGCCAGGACCGTTGTCCCGACACGCCCAAGGGCCACAAGGTCAGCGCCAATGGGTGCGAAATCGACACCGACGGCGACGGCATCGTCGATGCCGTGGACAAGTGCCCGACCGTGTTCGCCAAGACGGCTGACGGTTGCCCGGCGCCGGTTGTCCAGGAAGCGGCCCCGATGAAGCTGGTGCTCGAAGGCGTCAACTTTGCCAACGACCAGGCGGTCCTGACGACCGAAGCCATGGCGATCCTCGACCAGGCTGCCGAAACCCTGAAGAAGTGGGGCGACGTGAAGGTCGAAGTGGCCGGCCACACCGACAGCTCGAGCGGCGACGACTACAACCTGGCGCTGTCGCAGCGTCGCGCCGATGTGGTGCGCAGCTACCTGGTCGGCAAGGGGGTCGATGGCGCCCGTCTGAGCGCCAAGGGCTACGGCGAGACGACACCGGTGGCAACGAACGAGACCGCAGAAGGCCGCGCCAAGAACCGCCGTGTCGAACTGGTGCCGATGAAGTAAGCACCGCTTCGGCAGGGTATGAAACGGGGACTTCGGTCCCCGTTTTTTTTTGGCCGTGCAGTACATGGTTACGAGGAGTCGGTACCCTATGTGAATTTCGTGTATTTATCCAAAGAAAGTGGCTAATTTCGGCGATTACTCAAGAATATGCGAGAGCGACCGTTACGAATTGAATGTGAAAACAATGCAAACCAAGGAGGCGACATGAACAGAAGAGATTTCCTGGCCAGTATCGCGCTGCTATCCACCCTGCCCAGCCTGGCACTGGCCAGCGGACGCTCGTTGAGCATCGGGATTTTTCCGGGCACCGGGACGGCGGGCATGTTTCGCGACGAACTGCGTGCCGCCACGAAACCCTTCGTCGAGTCGCTGGCTTCGGCCGTCGAGCGCAAGCCCAACCTGTCGATCTTCAGGACGCTGCGGCACATCAACCGGTCGCTGGAGCGGGGCCGCCTGGACCTGTATTTTGCGCCGCCGACCGTCGCGGTAGCCGCGCTCGACAAGGGCTACAGCCCGATCGCCCGGGTCAGGGACCCGATCCAGGTCGTGCTGCTGCGCCGCAAGGACGCGTCCTTGACGTCGGTGGCGCTGACCGAGAAGCAGTCGCTGCCGGATGTGCTGGGCCGCCATGCGATCAAGGAGGCGGGCGACAAGGTGCGCATCTTCAACCTGAAAACCCAGAAGGACGTGGTGATGGCGATGAAGCGCAATTACGCCCAGGCGGGCGGGCTGGGCGGCAAGATCGCCAAGGAACTGCTGGAAACGGGCGAGTACGAGGTGTGGCATCCGTTGCCGGCCTCGCCGGGCTTCACCCTGGTGGCGAGCGAGGACATGAGCGAAGTCGAGAAGCAGCGGCTGAAGGACGAGGTTGCCTCGCTCGACGACAAGGTCATCGCGCAGATGCAGAAAGTGTTCGTCAGCAAGCTGGGCAGCTTCGTCACCGACGATGACGGCAATTACAGGACGCTGAACCTGGCGATGAAGGAAGCCGGTTACCTCTGAGCCGTTGCTCGGCACCTGGGCAGGCTGGCGAGTGGCCTGCTTCATGACGATAGGCAACCGTCAGGTTGCCTATCGTCATATTTGGCCTACATGATTCAGGCTTTATACTGGGCGCGCTACGGCCGGATACTGACACCCGCCGACAACAACATCACAGGCTCACACACGTTCATGCTTGAAATCCTGATTCTGGCGGCGGGCAAAGGCACCCGCATGCGCTCCGACCTGCCCAAGGTGCTGCACAAGCTGGCCGGCAAACCCCTGCTCGGACACGTGGTGGACGCCGCGCATGCGCTCGGTGCGGCCAAGACCTGCGTGATCTATGGTTTTGGCGGCGAGGCCGTGCCGCAGGCGATGGCCGACGCGCGGCTGACTTTCGTGCTGCAGGCCGAGCAGCACGGCACCGGCCACGCGGTAAAGCAGGCGTTGCCCCAGCTGGCGGACGACGGCGTAACGCTGGTGCTGTACGGCGACGTGCCGCTGACCCATGTATCAACACTGCAGCCGCTGGTGACGGCGGCGCAAGCAGGCAAGCTCGGCCTGCTGACGGTCAACCTCGCCTTTCCCGACGGCTACGGCCGCATCGTGCGCGAAGACGGGCGCGTGACCCGCATCGTCGAGCACAAGGACGCCACGGCGGCCGAGCGCGCGATCCAGGAAGTGAACACCGGCATTCTCGCGGTGGCGACCCGCCACCTGAAAACCTGGATCGCCGAGCTTAAGAACGACAACGCGCAGGGCGAGTACTACCTGACCGACATCATCGCGCTCGCGGTGCGCGACGGCGTCGAGGTGGAAACGCATCAGCCGGCTCACGAATGGGAGGTGCTCGGCGTCAACAGCAAGGCCCAGCTGGCCGAGCTCGAGCGCATCCACCAGAACGAGATCGCGCAGGCGCTGCTCGACGCCGGCGTGACGCTGATGGACCCGGCGCGGCTCGACGTGCGCGGCACGCTGAAGTGCGGGCGCGACGTCGTCATCGACGTCAACTGCGTGTTCGAGGGCGAGGTGACGCTGGGCGACGGCGTGCAGGTGGGCGCGAACTGCGTGTTGCGCAACGCGAGCGTGGCGGCCGGGTCGCGCCTGGATGCCTTCACCCTGATCGACGACGCCGCGGTCGGCGAGGCCAACCGGCTCGGCCCGTTCTCGCGCATCCGGCCCGGCACGACCCTGGCGCGCGACGTGCACGTCGGCAATTTCGTCGAGATCAAGAACAGCCAGATCGACGACGGTTCCAAGATCAACCACCTGTCCTATGTGGGCGACACCACGATGGGCAAGAAGGTCAACATCGGCGCCGGCACGATCACCTGCAACTACGACGGCGCCAACAAGCACCGCACCGTGATCGAGGACGAAGTCTTCGTCGGCTCGGACACCCAGCTGGTGGCACCGGTCACCGTGGGCAAGGGCGCGACACTCGGCGCCGGCACTACCCTGACCAAGGATGCGCCCGCCGGCGAGCTGACGCTGTCGCGCGCGAAGCAACTGACACTGAACGGCTGGAAGCGGCCGGTGAAAAAGCGTGAGGCGTGAAGCGAAATTCATGGGAGACTTGAACATCATGGCGAATCTGAACAGCCAACACGGCGGTGGTCCGGGGTTTGACCCCTTACCCCTTGCTCCTCACTCCTCACCTAGCGCGGAGCGCTGACCATGTGCGGTATTGTCGGTGCGGTTGCGCAGCGTAACGTCGTCCCCATCCTGCTGGAGGGCCTGCGGCGTCTGGAATACCGGGGCTACGATTCGGCCGGGCTGGTCACCATCAACGATGGCCTGAACCGCGTGCGCAGCGTCGGCCGCGTCGCGTCGCTGGCCGAAGCCTGCGCGGCGCAGCAGGTGCACGGCCACCTCGGCATCGCGCACACGCGCTGGGCCACGCACGGCGCGCCGTCCGAGGCCAACGCCCACCCGCACGTCAGCGGCAGCCTGGCGGTGGTCCACAACGGCATCATCGAGAACCACGAAGCGCTGCGCACCCGGCTCAAGGCTGCCGGCTTCGTGTTCACGTCGGAAACCGACACCGAGGTCATCGCGCACCTGATCGACCTGCACCTGCGGCAGTCGCAGGACCTGCTGGCGGCCACGCGTGCCGCCGTGGCCGAGCTCGAAGGCGCCTACGCGATCGGCGTGGTCAGCGAGCACGCGCCCAATCGTCTGGTGTGCGCCCGCCGCGGCAGCCCGCTGCTGGTGGGCCTCGGTATCGAGGAAAACTTCATCGCGTCGGACGTCTCGGCGCTGCTGCCGGTCACGCAGCGCGTGATGTACCTGGAAGAGGGCGACGTCGCCGACATCGGCCTGCTCGAAGTCATCGTTTACGACGCCGACGGCAACACGGTCGACCGCAGCGTGCACGTGTCCGAACTGTCGGCCGACATGGCCGAACTCGGCAACTACCGCCACTTCATGCAGAAGGAAATCCACGAGCAGCCGCGCGCGCTGACCGAGACGCTGCTCAATGCGGTGTCGCAGGACCGCGTGCAGCCCGAGTGGTTCGGCTACGATGCGGCCGAGGTCCTCGGCCGGGTCAACGCCGTGACCTTCCTCGCCTGCGGCACCAGCTTCCACGCCGCCAAGGTCGCGACCTACTGGCTCGAGGA
>JBFHQA010000131.1:0-7603 GCA_041592455.1 Thiobacillus sp.
CAGCAAGGTCGTGGTGGACAACAATCTGATCAACGGCGAAGGCAAGCCCCTGCTGATCTATTCCGAGCAGGGCGACGAACCGCTGGCTGCTGGAGCTTGAGTACAAATGGCTGATGGGGAACCAATCAGCCATCTTGAATTTCGAACTATGCCCCCCAACTGTGGAAGAGCGTGGTTGAAATCCGCGCATCCTTTCCTTAACCCTGAATAGGAAATCATGATGAGCGACAACGTATCCAAGGAACAGATCGATCTGCCGCTGTTGCCGCTTAGGGACGTGGTGGTGTTCCCCCACATGGTCATTCCGCTGTTTGTTGGCCGCCCCAAATCGATTAAAGCGCTGGAAACCTCGATGGAATCCGGCAAGAGCATCCTGCTGGTCGCGCAAAAGACCGCCGCCCAGGACGACCCCACGCCGGAAGACCTCTACGACACCGGAAGTGTCGCGACCGTGCTGCAAATGCTGAAACTGCCCGACGGCACCGTCAAGGTGCTGGTGGAAGGCAACCAGCGCGCACGCGTCCTGGACGTCACCGATACCGGCACCCACCTGACCGCACGCGCGGAGATCCTGCCCGCCGAAGGCGAGGAACTGGTCGAAGTCGAAGCCATGCGCCGCGCCCTGCTGACGCAGTTCGACCAGTACGTCAAACTGAACAAGAAAATCCCACCCGAGATCCTGACATCGCTGTCCGGCATCGACGAAGGCGGTCGCCTGGCCGACACCATCGTCGCGCACCTGCCGCTCAAGCTCGAGCAGAAGCAGGAAGTCCTCGAGATGATCGGCGTCAACAAGCGCCTCGAGCATCTGCTCGGCCTGCTGGAGGGCGAACTCGACATCCTGCAGGTCGAAAAGCGCATCCGTGGCCGCGTCAAGCGCCAGATGGAAAAGAGCCAGCGCGAGTACTACCTGAACGAGCAGGTCAAGGCGATCCAGAAGGAGCTCGGCGACATCGAGGAAGGCGCTGAGCTGGAAGAGCTCGAAAAGCGCATCAAGCAGGCCAACATGTCCAAGGAAGCCGAAGCCAAGGCGATGGGCGAGTTGAAGAAGCTGCGCATGATGTCGCCGATGTCGGCCGAAGCCACCGTGATCCGCAGCTACATCGAAGCGATGGTCGGCCTGCCGTGGAAGAAGAAAACCAAGATCAGCAAGGATCTGGCCAAGGCCGAAAAGGTCCTCGACCAGGACCATTACGGCCTCGACAAGGTCAAGGAGCGCATCCTCGAGTACCTGGCGGTGCAGCAACGCGTCGACAAGGTGAAAGCGCCGATCCTGTGCCTGGTGGGACCGCCCGGCGTGGGCAAGACCTCGCTGGGCCAGTCCATCGCACGCGCGACCAACCGCAAGTTCGTGCGGATGGCGCTGGGTGGGGTGCGTGACGAATCCGAGATTCGCGGCCACCGTCGCACCTATATCGGCTCGATGCCCGGCAAGATCCTGCAGAGCCTGACCAAGGTCGCGGTGCGCAACCCCCTGTTCCTGCTCGACGAGGTCGACAAGATGGGGCAGGACTTCCGCGGCGATCCGTCATCGGCCCTGCTTGAGGTGCTGGACCCCGAACAGAACCACACTTTCCAGGACCACTACATCGAGGTTGAATACGACCTGTCCGACGTGATGTTCGTGGCGACGGCCAACTCGCTCAACCTGCCTGCGCCATTGCTCGACCGGATGGAAGTGATCCGCCTCTCGGGCTATACCGAAGATGAAAAGATCAACATCGCCGAACGTTATCTGGTGCCCAAGCAGCTCAAGGTCAACGGCATCAAGGAAGCCGAGATGGCGATTGCCGAATCGGCCGTCCGCGACATCGTGCGTTACTACACGCGCGAGGCTGGCGTGCGGAATCTCGAGCGCGAGATTTCCAAGATCTGCCGCAAGGCCGTCAAGACCCTGCTGATGAAGAAGCAGACCACCAAGATCTCGGTCACGTCGCGCAACCTGGAAAAATACCTGGGCGTGCGTCGCTTCAGCTTCGGCATCGCCGAGAAGAACAACCAGGTGGGCCAGGTGACGGGCCTCGCCTGGACCGAGGTGGGCGGCGAACTGCTGACCATCGAGGCGGTCTCGCTGCCGGGACGCGGCAAGATGACGACGACCGGCAAGCTCGGCGAAGTCATGCAGGAATCGATCCAGGCTGCCCTGTCGGTGGTGCGTTCGCGCGCGCGCAAGCTCGGCATCAAGGAAGACTTCTACCAGAAGCGCGACATCCATATCCACCTGCCGGAGGGCGCCACGCCCAAGGATGGTCCTTCCGCGGGTATCGCGATCTGCACGTCGATGGTGTCGATCCTGACCGATATCCCGGTGCGGGCCGATGTCGCCATGACGGGCGAAATCACTCTGCGCGGCGAAGTCCTGCCGATCGGCGGCCTGAAGGAGAAGCTGCTGGCTGCGCATCGCGGCGGCATCAAGACCGTCCTGATTCCGCACGAGAACGTCAAGGATCTGACCGACATTCCGGACAACATCAAGAACAAGCTCGATATCCACCCGGTGAAGTGGATCGACCAAGTGCTTGAATTGGCTCTGGAACATGTTCCCGAACCGTTGCAGGACGAGCCCGAGGCCGATGCATCAGCAATGGCCGTGCCAGATGAGGAAGGGACATCGTCGGCGGCGCTCAAGCATTGAGTCTCATTCCTGGAACACTCCCGAATCCCGCGCCAGTCGCGGGATTTTTTTGCCCATCGCCCGGAAAACCGCTTGACACAAGGTTTTGCGGGTTGTTATAAAAGCGGCCACAGGGTTTTCCTGTGCCACTTGAGTGAAGGGGACAACACGTGAACAAATCCGAATTGATCGATGCCATTGCCGACTCGGCTGACATTTCCAAGGCTGCAGCCGGTCGTGCACTGGATGCAACGGTTGAAGCTGTCAAGAAGGCCCTGAAGAAGGGGGACATGGTGACGCTGGTTGGTTTTGGCAGCTTCTACGTTGGCAAGCGTGCTGCTCGCACCGGCCGCAATCCGCGCACGGGTGCTTCCATCAAGATCAAGGCAGCCAAGGTGCCCAAGTTCCGCGCCGGCAAGGGCCTGAAAGACGCCATCAACTAAAAATATTTCACAAAGCATTTGGCAAGATCAGGAAAAGCATTGTAGAATCTTGGTCTTCGTCGGGTGCTTAGCTCAGCTGGTAGAGCGTCGCCTTTACACGGCGAATGTCGGGGGTTCGAGCCCCTCAGCACCCACCAGTAGGGAACAAATTCAGCAGTAAACTTTTAAGGCCGCACGAGAGTTTGTGCCGCATAGGAGTGGTAGTTCAGTTGGTTAGAATACCGGCCTGTCACGCCGGGGGTCGCGGGTTCGAGTCCCGTCCACTCCGCCAACACCAAAAAAGGCGAACGCAAGTTCGCCTTTTTTCATTTCCGCGCTCATCGAAAAAACATCGTTGCTGTTGTGAGGCTTGGGCGGTGACGCGAGGAGCAAAGTGCGCGAGAATTCGCGTTGACGATTTTTCTGGAGTGGAACCGTGCTTGAAGCAATCCGTAAGCATGCGCAGGGATGGCTGGCCAAAGTCATACTGGCATTGATCGCCGTGACGTTCGCCCTGTTTGGTGTGGATTCCTACATGAAGGGAGACAGCAGCGGCAGCGTGATTGCCGAGGTTGGCAAGCTGGGCGTGACGCGCGACGAGCTGACGCGTGAAATCCAGACGCAGAGCGATCGCATGCGCGAAGCGCTCGGGCCCGCTTTCGATCCTTCGGTCGCCGAAACCGCCGACTTCCGCAAGCAGGTGCTCGACAGTCTGGTCGAACGCAAGGCCTTGCTGCAGGAAGCCGAGAAGCTGAAGTTCATGGCGCCCGATTCCTACCTGGCTTCGGTGATCTCGCAGATTCCTGCCTTCCAGCAGGACGGTGCGTTCTCGCAGCAGCGCTACGAGGCCATTCTGCGTCAGAACAATCGCACGCCCGCCCAGTTCGAGAATGAATTGCGCCAGGCTTTCATGCTGGAGGTGATGACGAGCCCGGTTGCCCTGGCGGCCTTTCCTTCCAGTACGTCTGTCAGGAATATTGCCCGCCTGGTTGCGCAGCAGCGTGAAATTTCGTGGGTCGATCTGCCGGCCTCCGCCGTGGCCTCGCAGATCAAGGTGACGCCGGCGGATGTGGAGCGCTACTACACGGCCAACAAGGCCGAGTTCACCGATCCGGAGCAGATTCGCACCGAATATGTGGTGCTCGACAGGGCGGCGGTCGCAGGCGGAATCCAGGTCAGCGACCAGGCCGTCAAGGAGTATTACGCATCGCATGCGGCCCAGTTCGGCCAACCGGAGCAGCGGAGTGCAAGCCACATCCTGATTGCCGCCGATGCTACGGCCGATGTGGCGGCGCGCGCCAAGGCGAAGGCCAAGGCCACTGAGCTGTACCAGACCCTCAAAAAATCGCCGGAACGCTTCGCCGAGCTGGCGCGCACGCAGTCGCAGGATCCGGGGTCGGCCGCGCAGGATGGAAGCCTCGGCAGTTTCGGCCGGGGCATGATGGTGAAGCCGTTCGAGGATGCCGTGTTCAGCATGAAACCCAATGAGATTCGCGGGCCTGTCGAGAGCGACTTCGGCTACCACATCATCCGGTTGGACGAGATCCAGCCTGGCAAGACGGCTCCGTTGGAGGTCGTGCGTCCGGCGGTGGTGGAAGAGCTGCGCAAGCAGCAGGCACAAAAGGTCTTCGCCGACCTGGCCGAGAACTTCAGCAACCTGGTCTACGAGAACGCGACAACGCTGCAACCTGCCGCGAAGGCGATCAAGCAGACGGTGCAGGATGGCGGCTGGATGACGGTCAAGAACGCGCCGCCGCCCTTCAATCACGCCGGCCTGGCGGATGCGCTGTTCAGCAAGGAGTCGATCAAGTCGAAGCAGAATACGGAAGCCATCGAGATCCAGCCGGGTACGCTGGTGTCCGCTCGGGTCGTCGAACATCGCCCGGCCCGGCTGCGCCCGTTGGCAGAGGCTGCACCGGTGATCGAAGCCAGGCTGCAAGCCGAGCAGCGCGCCCGCCTGATGACACAGAAGGGTGAGGCGACGATGCAGGCGCTTGCCAAGGGCGAGGAATCCGGTATGAACTGGACACCCTTCCAGGTCGTGAGCCGGCAGCCGTCGGCTGCGCTCGATGCAGACGGGGTCAAGACCGTATTCAAGGCCAGGACGGATACCCTGCCGGCCTACACCGGATTTGCCCTGGCGGACGGCAGCTACCGGATCGTCCGGATCAGCCGCGTGATCGACGCGACCGAGGTGGATCCGATGCTGTTGAGCTCGATCGAGTCCGGCGTGACGCAGTCGCAGCAACGCACCGACATGAAGGCGATGGTGACGCTGGCGACGGCGGCCCAGAAGGTGAAGATCAAGCCGAACGCGATCGAAGGACGATAGACGTTCTGCGACTCAAACAAAAAACGCGCCGGATGGCGCGTTTTTTGTAGGCGGGGAATCGAGTCAGTCCGAACCGCCGGCGGTGGTGTTGAAGCCCGCGTCGACGTAGGTGATCTCGCCCGTGATGCCGGAAGCCAGGTCGGACAGCAGGAAGGCGGCGGCATTGCCGACTTCCTCGATGGTGACGTTGCGGCGCAGCGGCGCATTCTTGGCGACGAGGTCGAGTTTTTCGCCGAAGTTGGCAATGCCGCTGGCGGCCAGGGTCTTGATCGGACCGGCCGATACGGCGTTGACGCGAATGCCCTTGGGGCCGAGGCTCTGCGCCATGTAGTACACGTTGGATTCCAGGCTGGCCTTGGCGAGGCCCATGACGTTGTAGTTGGGGGCCGAGCGGATGGCGCCCAGGTAGGACAGGGTCAGCAGCGCGGCCTTGCGGCCTTCCATCATCGGCAGGGCGGCCTTGGCCAGCGCGGCGAAGCTGTAGGAACTGATGTCGTGAGCGATGCGGAAATTTTCGCGCGTCACGCAGGACAGGTAATCGCCGTCCAGCGCATCCCGCGGCGCAAAGGCAATCGAATGCACCAGGCCATCGAAGCCGTCCCAGTGCTTGCCGAGTTCGGCAAACAGCGCGTCGATCTGCTCGTCGCTGCCGACGTCGCATGGGAACACCAGGCTGGAGCCGAATTCCTTGGCGAAGTCGGTGACGCGATCCTTGATGCGCTCGCCCTGGTAGGTGAAGGCCAGTTCGGCGCCTTCACGCTTGCATGCGGATGCGATGCCGTAGGCGATGGAGCGGTTGGAAATCACGCCGGTGATCAGCAAGCGTTTTCCTGCAAGAAATCCCATGATGGTCTCGAAGAGTTGTGCAGCCCGTGATTATAACGGCTGACGCCAGCCGCGCGCTTGGGTACACTGGCGCCATGATGCGGATCGGGGCAAAATTGTTGACGACAGGCCTGCTGGGGTTGGGCCTCCTGGCTGGCTGTTCCGACAACTGGAACAACCCCTATCCGGGCAGCCAGGCTTCCAGCCAGGTGCTGTACAGCGCGTTTTCCAAGCGTCCCAAGCATCTGGATCCGGCGCGATCGTACAGTTCGAACGAAGTCGAGTTCACCGGGCAGATCTACGAGCCGCCGCTGCAGTACCATTTTCTCAAGCGGCCCTATGAGCTGATTCCGCTGACCGCCGAGTCGGTTCCGCAGCCGCGCTACCTCGATGCGGCGGGCAACGCGTTGCCCGCCGACGCCCCGGGCGACCGCATTGCCGAGAGCGTGTACGAGCTGAAGATCCGCCCCGGGATACGCTACCAGCCTCACCCCGCGTTCGCCCGCGATGCCGCCGGACGCTATCGCTATCACGACATGCAGGCCGACGAGGTGGCAGGCAAGTCGGCCATCAGCGACTTTGCCGAAACCGGCACCCGCGAACTGGTGGCCGCCGATTATGTGTACCAGATCAAGCGGCTCGCTCATCCGGCACTCAGTTCGCCGATCTATGGCCTGATGAGCGAATACATCGTGGGTCTGAAGGATCTGGGCAGCGCATTGGGGAAGGCGGCCAAGGATCATCCGGGTGTGCCCTTGAAACTCGATCGCTTTCCCCTCGCGGGCGCCGAAGTGGTGGATCGCCATACCTACCGCATCCGCATCAAGGGCAAGTATCCCCAGTTCGTCTACTGGCTGGCCATGCCCTTTTTTGCGCCGATTCCGTGGGAAGCCGATGTGTTCTACGCCCAGCCGGGCATGGCGGACAGGAACCTGACGCTCGACTGGCAGCCGGTCGGGACCGGCCCCTACTACCTAGCCGAGAACGATCCCAACCGGCGCATGGTGCTGAAGCGGAACCCGAACTTCCACGGCGAGACCTACCCCGTCGAAGGCAGCGAAGAGGATCGCAAGGCCGGCCTGCTCGCAGATGCCGGCAAGCTGTTGCCGTTGGTCGACGAGGCGGTGTTCAGCCTCGAAAAGGAAACGGTTCCCTACTGGAGCAAGTTCCTGCAGGGCTACTACGACAGCTCGGGCATCAGCTCCGACAGCTTCGATCAGGCCGTGCAGTTTTCGGCAGGCGGCGACCCGCAGCTGACCGACAGCATGAGCGACAAGGACATTCGCCTGATCACCACCGTGGCGGCTTCGATCTGGTATGTCGGGTTCAACATGCTGGACCCGGTCGTGGGCGGATTGGGCGCAGATCGCCAGAAACTGCGCCAGGCGCTTTCGATCGCGTTCGACTATG
>JBFHQA010000132.1:0-7444 GCA_041592455.1 Thiobacillus sp.
AGCGCGTCCCAGTGCGGGCCGCCGTCCTGCCAGCGGTCGCCGAGGATGTTGACCATCGCCACCGGTGACAGCAGTCGGGTGTCACCCAGCGGCAGGCCGGCGAGCGTGCGCACCTGCTGCTCGAACTGGTCGGTCACGCAGCCGTCCAGCGTGTAGTGTCCGGAGTTGTGCGGGCGCGGCGCCATTTCGTTGACCATGAGCCGGTCGCCCGAGATGAAGAATTCGACCGCCATGACGCCGACATAACCCAGCCGGTCGGCAATGGCGCGCGCCATGTCGCCCGCCTGTCCGGCGAGGTTGTCCGGCACGCGGGCAGGCACCAGCGACACGTCGAGGATGCCGTTCTCGTGGCGGTTCTCGGCCACCGGGAACAGCGCGCATTCACCGCCGTCGCTACGCGCGAGCACCACCGATACCTCGCCGTCCAGCTTCACGAAGCCTTCCAGCACGCAGGTCTGGCTGCCGAATTGCCGAAACGCGGCGCGCGCCTCGTCGAGCGTGGCGACCCGGGCCTGGCCCTTGCCGTCGTAGCCGAAACGCGACACCTTCAGGACCGCCGGCGTGCCAGTCATCGTCAGCGCGGCGTCCAGGTCGGCCTCGACGTTGACCAGCGCGAACGGCGCGGTGGAAAATCCATTCTCGCGCAGCCAGGATTTCTCGTGACTGCGGTCCTGGGCGATGGCGACGGCGTTGGCGCTGGGCGCCACCCGGCAGTGGCGCGCGAGTTCGATCAGGCTGGCCGCAGGCACGTTCTCGAATTCGGTGGTGATGGCTGCGCATTGTTCGCCCAGTTGCCTGAGTGCAGCGAGATCGGCGTAGTCAGCCTGGATATGCACATCGGCCAGCTGTCCGGCCGGGCTGGAGGCATCCGGGTCGAGCACCATGACCTTGTAGCCCATGGTGCGCGCGGCCAGCGTGAACATGCGGCCGAGCTGGCCGCCGCCAAGAATGCCCAGAGTCGAGCCCGGCAGAATCGGCAGCGCCTTACTCGACATCGGGCAGGTCCATCGCCATTACCGAATCGGACAATCCCTTGCGGAAGTCGTTGAGCTGCGTCGCCAGGCCGCTGTCGTAGCGGGCGATCAATGCCGCCGCGAACAGCGCGGCGTTGGCCGCGCCGGCCTCGCCGATGGCGAAAGTGGCGACCGGGATGCCCTTCGGCATCTGCACGATCGACAGCAGCGAATCCATGCCCTTGAGGTATTTCGACGGCACCGGCACGCCCAGCACCGGCACGATGGTCTTGGAGGCGATCATGCCGGGCAGGTGCGCGGCGCCGCCCGCACCCGCGATGATGGCCTTGAGGCCGCGCGCTTCGGCGCTGGCCGCGTATTCGTACAACAGGTCCGGCGTGCGGTGCGCGGACACCACCTGGGTTTCGAAATGGATGCCGAGCTGCTTCAGCTGCATCGCCGCGTGCTTCATCACCTCCCAGTCGCTGGAAGATCCCATCACCACGCCGACCTGAGGTGCGTTCATTGTGCCGATCCTTGCTGTGCCAAAGGCGGCATTTTACCGCGGAGCGGACCGGCATAAACAAAAAGCCCCGCACAAGCGGGGCTTTTTGCCAAGCGGTCAGGCGCTCACACGCAGCCGGTCGGCTTCGGCGTGCCGGCGTAGCGGCCTGCCTGCTTGGCGGGGCCGAACGGGAACAGGTCGAACAGGAATTTCTTGTCGCCCCACTCCGGGCCGAACTCTTCCTTCAGGCCCTTCTGCAGGAAACGCAGGTTGGGCGCGGTGCCGTTCTGAGCGAACTGGTCACGCATGTAGTGAATGACCTTCCAGTGATTTTCTTCCAGTTCCAGCTTGTCTTCCTTGGCCAGCTCGACCGCCAGTTCCTCGGACCAGTCTTCCAGGTTGACCAGGTAGCCCTCGGGATCGGTTTCGACCATCTTGCCGTTGATTTCGCGTTCCATGTTGTGATCCTTGCGTTCGGTTAAACAATACGATTGCCGTACCTTAAAATAACCGAGTAAATTAGTCAACTACCCCTTTTGGGCAGTCGGCATGGGCAGCGGCGTCCAGTTGTGCGTTTCGTTGCGTGCCTGCTTGATCCAGGCGTAGTACGCGTCGTACATGGTCATGCCGTGGCCGAGCATCTCGTGGTCATCCGGGAAGAGCGCCGACAGGCCGAGCGACTGCGCCAGGAGACCGGCGCACTGCGGTGCCAGATCGAGGCGGGCCGTATCCGCACCGCGCACGATCACGGCAAGCTCGTGCAGCGCCGGATCGGTGAGTTCGTGCAGGCGCAGGAAGGCGTCGAAG
Organism: Thiobacillus sp.; assembly: GCA_041592455.1. Lineage (GTDB taxonomy): Bacteria > Pseudomonadota > Gammaproteobacteria > Burkholderiales > Thiobacillaceae > Thiobacillus. The sequence goes on from JBFHQA010000132.1 coordinate 2,266, forward strand.
CTGCACAGCTCGCCCTCGTGACCGTACGTCACGCCCGGGATGTCGTACGGGATCGCGCCCGTTTCCTCGGCGACTTTCAACACCTGGTCGGCCGGCACGTAGAGGAACTCGGCATCCTGGTCGATGAAGCGCGCGACGAGCCAGGGGCAGGCGATGCGGTCGATCTTGGGGCGCTCGCGCGTGACCCACTTCATTTCGCCACCACCTTGCCACCGGCGGCCTTGAAGGCTTCGATGCCGCCTTCGATGTAGCGGGCCTTGATGCCTTCGGCGTGCAGACGGTCGACGACGCTGTTCGACACGCTGCCACCGCGTACGCAGTAGATCACGACATCCTGCGTGCGCGGCATCGCGCCGACCCAGATGTCGATCTTGTCCGGGTTCTTCCACATCGCACCCGGAATGATCTCGCCGGAGGCGGCGAAATCGGCCTCGCGGCGGATGTCGAACACCAGCGTCGTGTCGGGATTGAGTTCGCTGGCCTGGATGGTACGCGGCGCGTCAGGGCACTTCTCGGTGGGCGTGCCGCAGCCGCAGCGCTTTAACGGTTGGCTGGTCGATTCCATGTTGTCCTCACATTGCTAACGTATAAACCAGGCCGACGACCGCGGTCACGCCGATCACCTTCATGATGTCGGCCTTGTACTTCCACAGCGCGACGAACGCGGCGATGGCGATGATCACGGGGAACCAGTCGAAGGTGCCGGCGAAGGGCGCCTCGGCCGTGCCCTCAGGCCAGAAAGTGTGCCAGGCGAAGAACACCGCGAGGTTGAGCACGACGCCGACAACCGCGGCGGTGATGCCCGTGAGCGGCGCGGTGAACTTGAGCTCGCCGCGGGTGGCCTCGACGAGCGGGGCACCCGCGAGAATGAACAGGAACGACGGCAGGAAGGTGAAGAAGGTCGCCACCGCCGCACCGGCGAATCCGGCGGCGATCGGGTTGTCGAACACTTCCTTGGCGACGCCGCCCAGATAGCCGACCCAGGTCACGACCATGATCAGCGGACCGGGCGTCGTCTCGCCGAGCGCAAGGCCGTCCATCATCTGCGGGCCGGTCAGCCAGCCGAACTGCTCGACGCCGCCCTGGTACACGTAGGGCAGCACGGCGTAGGCGCCGCCGATGGTGAGAAAGGCCGCTTTGGTGAAGAAGGCGCCCATGTCGGCGAGCGTCTGCTGGCCGCCGATCGCTAGTATGGCTCCGACCCAGATCGCGACGAAAACGACCAGCTTGATCACGAGCTTGGTCCAGGAGAACTTCGCGTGCGCCGGCGTCGGCGTGTCGTCGTCGATGATCGCGGGGCCATATTCCTTGCTTGACGCGCCGTGGCCGCCGCCGCCCTTGAACTTGGCCGGCGCGAGCTTGCCGCCGATGGCGCCGAGTATCGCCGCCGCGAGCACGATCCACGGGAAGCCGATATCGAAGACGAATATGCCGATGAAGGCGAGCGCGGCCATGCCCCATAGCACCTCGTTCTTCAGCGCGCGCGAGCCGATGCGCCAGGCGGCGAACAGTACGACGGCCACGACCGCCGGCTTGATGCCGTAGAAGAGACCCTGCACCAGCGGCACGTCCCCCCAGGTGAGATAAATGCCCGCGAGCAGCGACAGCAGCAGGAAGCCGGGCAGGAAGAACAGCACGCCGGCGATGATGCCGCCCTTGATGCCGTGCATCAGCCAGCTGATGTAGATCGCGAGCTGGGTGGCCTCCGGCCCAGGCAGCAACATGCAGTAGTTGAGCGCGTGCAGGTAGCGGTGTTCGGAAATCCAGCGGCGTTTCTCGACCAGTTCCTGGTGCATCATCGAGATCTGTCCGGCGGGGCCGCCGAAGCTGATGAAACCGAGCTTGAGCCAGTACTTGAAGGCGGTGCCGAGCGTCACCGGCTCAGGGGCGGAGGGGGCAGGCGCCGAAGCGTGTGCAGATGCGGTGTCCAAGAGTCATGCTCCAAAATGAATGGATAGAAAAACCAGGCTTGGACGGGACACCGTCTTGTGGGCAGACCGCCCGGACGCCGGGAGACTGGCACCCCGACGCGAGCGATTCTAATGCAGCCGCGACGCTTGTGGCAAAGATTTCGACGTTGCAGCTGGCGGCTTGACCGGCAGGCTCGATTCAGTGGGTGGTCTGCCGGGGCGAAGCCGTCCGCTGGCCCAGCACGAAGGCCTTGAATGCCTGGGCCAGCGGCGACAGCCGCTTGTCGTTGCGGTGAACGACATACCAGTGGCGCATGATCGGGAAGCCTTCGACCTTCAGCACGGCCAGCCGCTTGAGCACCAGTTCCTGTTCAAGCGTTTGCAGCGACAGGATGCCCAGGCCCAGCTCGGCCTGGACGGCCTGCTTGATGGCGTCGTTGCTGCTCATTTCCATGCTGGTCTGGATGGCCATGTTCTGCTCGGCGAAAAAGCGTTCCATCGCGCTGCGGGTGCCGGAGCCGTACTCGCGCAGCAGGAACGGCTCGGCGGCGAGATCGTGGATCGAGACCTTTTTCTTGCGGACGAGCGCATGGCCGGGAGGCGCGATGACCACCAGCGGGTTGTCCATGAAGCGGGTGGCTTCGAGGTCGAGCCCTTCAGGCACCTGCCCCATGATGGCCAGGTCGATCCGGTTGGCCGCGAGCTGGCCCAGCACCGATTCGCGGTTGGACACCGCGAGATGGATCGACACCTTGGGGTGCTTGCCGCGAAATTTCGCCAGGATCGGGGTGGCGACGGTGCTGACGGTGGTGGTCACGGCGATGTTGAGCGTGCCGCTCTCCATGCCCCGGAGCTGCGCCAGGTTGGCCTGCAGGTCGTCGAGTCGCGCGGTGATGTTCTGGCTGGCGTAGAGGACCTCGCGCCCGGCCTCGGTCAGGAAGATTTTTCTGCCCAGTTGCTCGGTGAGCGGCAGGCCCAGGATCTTCTCGATGCAGCGCACCTGCATTGAGACGGCGGGCTGCGACAGATGGAGTTCCTCGGCCGCCCGGGAAAAGGACAGGTTGCGGGCAACGGCCTCGAAAACCCTGAATTGGCGGAGCGTCAGTCGGCGCATGGAGCGGCACCTATAAGAAAAACGATATGAATAGTATTATGATAATTGAATTATAATTATATTAGTAGTTGCGTATAGTCCACCCCGTCGCGATCAGGGGGTGCGCTCCTGACGTTTTGTTTATTCGAACCAGGAGCAAAAAATGGATCAGTCCGCACGTTATGCCGACCTCAGCCTGAAGGAAGAGGATCTGATGAAGGGCGAGAAGCACATTCTCGTCGCCTACAAGATGAAGCCGAAGGCCGGATACGGCTATCTCGAAGCCGCCGCCCACTTTGCCGCCGAGTCGTCGACCGGCACCAACGTCGAAGTCTGCACCACCGACGAATTCACCAAGGGCGTGGACGCGCTGGTGTACTACATCGACGAAGCCAACGAGGATATGCGCATCGCCTATCCGCTCGACCTGTTCGACCGTAACGTCACCGACGGCCGCATGATGATCGTCTCCTTCCTGACGCTGGTGATCGGCAACAACCAGGGCATGGGCGACATCGAGCATGCCAAGATTCATGACTTCTACGTGCCCGAGCGCGCCATCCAGTTGTTCGACGGCCCCTCAAAAGACATCAGCGACATGTGGCGCATCCTCGGCCGCCCGGTCGAAAACGGCGGCTACATCGCCGGCACCATCATCAAGCCGAAGCTGGGCCTGCGTCCCGAGCCCTTCGCCCACGCGGCTTACCAGTTCTGGCTGGGCGGCGACTTCATCAAGAACGACGAACCCCAGGGCAACCAGGTGTTCGCCCCGATGAAAAAGGTGATTCCGCTGGTGGCCGACGCGATGAAGCGCGCGCAGGATGAAACCGGCCAGCCCAAGCTGTTCTCCGCCAACATCACCGCGGACGACCACTATGAAATGTGCGCCCGCGCCGACTACATCCTGGAAACTTTCGGCCCCGACGCCGACAAGGTGGCCTTCCTGGTCGACGGCTTCGTCGGCGGCCCCGGCATGATCACCACGGCCCGCCGTCAGTACCCCAACCAGTACCTGCACTACCACCGCGCCGGCCACGGCATGATCACCTCGCCGTCCGCCAAGCGTGGCTACACCGCCTTCGTGCTGGCCAAGATCTCGCGTCTGCAGGGAGCCTCCGGCATCCACGTCGGCACCATGGGCTACGGCAAGATGGAAGGCGATGCTACCGACAAGAACATCGCCTACATGATCGAGCGTGACGAGTGCCAGGGTCCGGTCTACTACCAGAAGTGGTACGGCATGAAGCCCACCACCCCGATCATCTCCGGCGGCATGAACGCGCTGCGCCTGCCCGGCTTCTTCGAGAACCTGGGTCACGGCAACGTCATCAACACCTCGGGCGGCGGTTCCTACGGCCACATCGACAGCCCGGCGGCCGGCGCGATCTCCCTGCGCCAGTCCTACGAGTGCTGGAAGGCCGGTGCCGACCCGATCGAGTGGGCGAAAGAGCACAAGGAATTCGCACGTGCGTTCGAATCCTTCCCGGGCGACGCCGACAAGCTGTACCCCGGCTGGCGCGAAAAGCTGGGCGTGCACAAGTAAGCACGGCCGCAGCAGCGCTGTCACGGTAAACGCCCCCGCGCTTCGGGGGCGTTTCTCTTCCGGCTCGCGCAACCCGGACAACGATGTGGACATTCCGTCCGCATCCCAATGCCTCGTTGGGACGATCGCCCCATGTGCATTGGAATGCGGATCAAATCAGGAGAACGCGATGACGATGGACAAGGCGCAGTACAGGGTTCGCCAGGAACCCTATTACCAGGCCCAGGGCAAGGAGGTCGAGCTGTACGAGGCGGCCTACCGCAATCGCCTGCCGGTCATGGTCAAGGGACCGACCGGTTGCGGCAAGTCGCGCTTCGTCGAGTACATGGCGTGGAAGCTCGGCAAACCGCTGATCACCGTGGCCTGCAACGAGGACATGACCGCAAGCGATCTGGTCGGCCGTTATCTGCTGGAAGCCAATGGCACGCGCTGGCTCGACGGCCCGCTGACCACGGCCGCCCGCATCGGTGCCATCTGCTATCTGGATGAGATCGTCGAGGCCCGGCAGGACACCACCGTGGTCATCCATCCGCTGACCGATCATCGCCGCACCCTGCCGCTCGACAAGAAGGGTGAGCTGATCGAGGCTCACCCGGATTTTCAGCTGGTGATCTCCTACAACCCGGGCTACCA
>JBFHQA010000133.1:0-7420 GCA_041592455.1 Thiobacillus sp.
CTTCTGGAACAGCGGCTTGACCCGCTTCCACAATGCACCGCCGGCGCGCTCGAAGACCAGCACCCACTGATTGAAGCCAGCCAGATACAGGCCCAGCAGGATCATCACCAGCTGCGCCAGCACGTAGAGCAGGGTCTGAACCGGCAGAAAATCCGCCAGCTTGAGCGAGGCGCCGAGCGTGCCGGCCAGCGCGCCGAATATCGCGTAGGAAAAGATCCGCCCCAGGTTGTAGGCGAGGTGCAGGCGGAACGGCGGGGAGCTGCCGTCGGCCCGGAAGGAAAACGCCGCCACGATGCCGCCGCACATGCCCACGCAATGCACGCCGCCCAGTAGCCCGGCGAGCAGGGCGGTCAGCAGGGAAAATTCGATCATGGCTGCTTGTGATTCCGGCCGACCAGCACGATCAGCACCAGCACCGGCACGCCGATCAGTGCCGTGCCGGTGAAGAAGTTCGCCCAGCCGAACGCATCGACGAATTCCCCGGAGAAGCCCGCGATGAACTTGGGCAACAGCAGCATGACCGACGTGAACAGCGCGTACTGCGTCGCCGAGTAGGCCTGGTTCACCAGCCCGGACAGGTAGGCAACGAAGGCGCTGGCAGCGATGCCGGCGGAAAGATTGTCGGCCGACACCGTGAACACCAGCGCGCTGACATCATGTCCGCGCCCGGCCAGCCAGACGAACAGCAGGTTGGTCGCGGCCGACAGCACGGCACCGAGGAACAGCGTCTTCATCACGCCGAAGCGCATCGTCAGCAGGCCACCCAGCGCCGCGCCGGCGATCGTCATGATGACGCCGTAGACCTTGGACACGGTCGCGACCTCGTCCTTGGTGAACCCCATCTCCTGGTAGAACGGGTTGCTCATCACGCCCATCACCACGTCCGAGATGCGATAGACGGCGATCAGCGCCAGCATCAGCAGTGCCTGCCACTTGTAGCGCTGGATGAAGTCGATGAAGGGCGATAGCACCGCACCGTAGAACCAGGCCGTGCCGGACAACAGCCAACCCGACAATCCGGCTGCGGCAAAGCGCTCGCGCGCATGCGCCTCGCGCTCGTCGGTGGCGGCGGAAACCTTCGATTCCGGCTCGCGGATGACCAGCGTCGTCAGGATGCCGACCGCCATCAGCGCGGCCATCACGGTGTAGGCCACCTGCCAGGGACGGAAGTCGTAGGTCGCCTCGGACGGATCGACGCTCGCCGCGATCCACAGCGCGCCTGCACCGGCCGTGATCATCGCGATGCGATAACCGGCCTGGTAGGTCGCGGCCATCGCACCCTGCTTCTCGGTCTCGACCGCCTCGATGCGGTAGGCGTCGAGCGCGATGTCCTGCGTGGCCGAGGCAAACGCCACCGCCAGCGCGAAGAACACCGTGTGCGTCAGGTTCACCACCGGATCGGTGTTGGCCATGCCGAGCAGCGCCAGTGCGATGCAGACCTGCGACAGCAGCAGCCAGGCGCGCCGCCGCCCGAGCATCGCCGTCAGGAAAGGCAGCGGCAGGCGGTCGACCAGCGGCGACCACAGGAACTTGAAACCGTAGGCCAGCCCCACCCAGGACAAGTGCCCGATCGTCGCCCGCGCGATGCCGGCTTCCGACAGCCAGAACGACAGCGTGCCCAGCACCAGCAGCAAGGGGAGCCCGGCCGAAAAACCGAGGAACAGCATGCCGACGACGCGCGGGTGGGCGTAGACCTTGAGGGCGGCGAGCCAGGGGTGGTTGGTCATGGTTGGATGTGATGTTCGGCAGGGTTAGGCTGTCTCACGCAGCAGGTTACGTGAGATCGTATAGCAGTGAAGGCTGGTTGGCATGAATTCAAGTTCTGTGGTGCCGTCGTTGCCCATACCGCTCACGCTCAAGGTGGTCACCAGTGGACGTCCAGCTAATTCGTGCTTCCCTGCAAACTCCCGCAGGCCACGCAATTCGCCCCAATCCGTATAAGCCGCGTCAGACCACTTGATTTCCACGGCAAAACGCGGCTTCAGCGTGCGGTTGTCGATCGATACCAGATCCACCTCCAGATCTGACCGACCCTGCTTCCAGCGCGCATAGTGCAGTGACTGGATCGTGCTGGTGTCGTGCAGCCACTGGCTCCATACCGCTGTTTCCGCCAGCGCGCCCATGGCTGGATCGCTGGCCGCCGCGTAACCGAACAGCGCGGCTCGGATCGACGGGTTCGTCAGGTACACCTTGAACGTTCGTGCGCGCTGCATTCGGCGCGCCGTGTCATCGACACGGTGCACCCGCTTGATGAGGTAGGCAGCCTCCAAGTATTCCAGGTAATCGAGCAGCTTCTGCTTGGCGATACCCGTATCCTTGGACAGCTTCTCCGGGCTCAGTTCGTCGCCGGTGTTGTAGGCCAGCACATTGAAGAAGCGGTTCAGCTCCTGTGTATCGCCGATACCGTACAGGCTGGGCAAGTCCTTCAGCAGCACCTTGTCCACGATGTCCTGGCGCAGGAAACGGGTCGGATTCTCGCGCACGGCGGGGTTCATCACTGCCTCCGGGAAGCCTCCGTAATTCAGATAATTCACGAACTCGGCATTCAACGCCTCGATGCTGCGCGCGCGATAGGTTGGCGCGCGACCGGCTTCGTCGGGTTCCTCGGCGACCAGCGCCGCTTCTTGTCCCGCGAAGGCCAGGTACTCGGAGAAGGTCAGCGGCGGCAGCACGAAATCGGTGAAGCGTCCTGCGCCGGATTCCCGACTCTTCATGCGCAGCGCCGCTTCTGCCGAACCGCTGGCGACGAAACGGACGGTCCGGAAGGTATCCACGAGCGATTTGAGATGCACTTCCCAATCCTTCAGGTACTGGATCTCATCGAAGAACACCCACAGACGCTGCCCGGCGCCGTGCCGATGCAGTTCCATGAACGTCCGGACCAGGCTCTCAAGCGAGCGGCCCGTATACAGCGGCGTATCCAGCGACACGTACAGGATAGTGTTGCCGGCCACGCCGTTGTCCAGCAGCGCCTGCATCGCGTGCGCCAGCATCACCGTCTTGCCGACCCGGCGCGGGCCGATGAGCACCACCGCACGCGGCACCTCAATGGCCTCGACCAGTTGCATGAAAGGGCTGAAATACGCCCGGCGCGGCCAGTCCCGGCGCTCGGCGTCGATGCCGCCGCCCGCCACCCACCACGGGTTGTCGAACGCCAGCCGTTTATGAACGTCCGCCAGGGGAATCTCGAAGGGCTTCGCCATAAGCAAACAGGAATCAGCTTAATATGTCAAAGTAAGCATAATTTAAAATGCCTATTCGCGCAATTCGGTGTTTATGCTGGATAAACAGAGTGTTACAACGTCGCGTTGGTTGATTTTCACACCGTTTGGTGGGTTATCAAGCCGATTGATACGGCGTCGGCGACAGATAGCGCTTGAACAGGCAGGCCGTGCTTTCGGCGTCGGCCCACTCGCGGGAGAAAGCGAGGGCGCGGGACTGGATTTTGTTCCAGGAGAGCGGCATGGCTACGGAGTGTAGTCGTAATCCACGATCAGCGGCGCATGGTCGGAAAAGCGCTGCCCCTTGTAGACGCTGGCCGATTTCGCCATGGCGGCGATGCCGGGCGTGGCGATCTGGTAGTCGATGCGCCAGCCGACGTTCTTCGCCCAGGCCTGGCCGCGGTTGCTCCACCAGGTGTAGGCTTCGCCCGTGTGATCGGGATACAGGCTGCGGTAGACGTCGACCCAGCCGAGTTCGTCGAACAGGCGCGTCATCCAGGCGCGCTCCTCAGGCAAAAAGCCCGAATTCTTCTGGTTGGATTTCCAGTTCTTGAGGTCGATTTCCTGGTGGGCGATGTTCCAGTCGCCGCAGATGACGATTTCGCGCCCGGATTGGATCAGTTTCTCGAGGTGCGGGAAAAAGGCGTCGAGGAAGCGGAATTTGGCCTGCTGGCGTTCGTCGCTGCTCGATCCGGACGGCTGGTAGAGCGAAATCACCGCCAAATGTCCGTAATCGGCTTCGATATAGCGGCCCTCCAAGTCGAATTCGGACACGCCGAGGCCTTCGATGACCTGCTGCGGAGCCTGTCGGGTGTACACGCCCACCCCGCTGTAGCCCTTCTTTTCCGCGTAGTGGAAGGCGCCGGTCAGGCCGTCGCACTGGATGAACTCGGGCTTGAGGTCGGCAGCCTGGGCCTTGAGCTCCTGTACGCAGACGACGTCGGCGCTTTGGGTGGGCAGCCAGTCGAAAAATCCTTTGGTGGCGGCAGAGCGTATGCCGTTGAGGTTGGCCGATATAATGCGCATCACGGGTTTTATTTGAAATAACGATTCAAGAAGTTGAGCAAAATGACCGATTACAAAGCCGAGTTTGTGGAATTCGCCATCGCTTCGGATGTGCTGTGTTTTGGCGAGTTCAAGACCAAGGCGGGGCGCATGAGCCCGTATTTTTTCAATGCGGGGCTGTTCAATGATGGCGACAAACTGAAACGGCTGGGCGAATTTTACGCGAAAGCCATTGTCGACTCGGGAATTGAATTCGATGTGCTGTTCGGGCCAGCCTACAAGGGCATTCCGCTGGCTGCGAGCATCGTGATCGCGCTGGCCGGCATGGGCCGCAACGTGCCGTTTGCCTTCAATCGCAAGGAGGCCAAGGATCACGGCGAGGGCGGCACGGTGGTCGGGGCGGCGCTGAAGGGGCGCGTTCTGATCGTCGACGACGTGATCTCGGCGGGCACCTCGGTGCGTGAATCGGTGGAACTGATTCGCCATTCCGGTGCCGAACCCGCAGGGGTCGTCATCGCGCTCGACCGGATGGAGCGCGGCAGCGGCGACAAGTCGGCGGTGCAGGAAGTGCGTGAACAATTTGGCATCCCGGTGGTGGCGGTGGTCACCCTGGATAGCCTGGTGGAGTTTCTGGAGCGTGATGCAAGCAGACAAGCTGAGTTGCAGGCCGTGGCAGGGTATCGTGCAGCGTATGGCGTTTAGCACGCTGGCCGTGGCCGCGCTGCTGTCAGCCGGTGCTGCCGATGCGGCGATGTACCGCTGGGTGGACAGCAACGGACGCGTCCACTACAGCGATACGCTGCCGCCGACCTACCAAAAAAGCGGCGCATCCGAAATGAACAGGCAGGGGCTGGTGATCAAGCGTACCCAGTCGGAGGCCGAACGTCGCGCCGAGGCCGAGCGCCTGGCCGAAGAGAAGCGTCTCGAACTGGAGCAGCAGCAGCAGGTCCAGCAGGACAGGGCGCTGACCCAGACCTACACGACATCCGCCGAAATCGACCTGGCTCGCGACCGTGCGCTGGAGCACCACAAGCTGCTGATCAAGAGCGCGGAGGCTCGGGCCAAGGCCGTGGACGCCAATCTGGCCGATCTGAAGGCGCGCATCGCCAACATCCAGAAGGCCGGCCGCCCGGTCAATGCCAGTATCCAGGCGCAGTTCGACCAAGCCAGCCGGGAGCGGCTGGACTTGAAGCGCACCATCCTCAAGAATGAAGAGGCGATGCTGAGCGTGCGGGACAAATACGACGCTGACAAGGCCCGCTTCCGCGAACTGACCGGCCGGTAAGCCGGTCCTCGGCCAAAACCCCATGGCCGGGGCGAGGACGCTCGTCTGCCCCGCACTCCCCTTGTAATTACTGCAGCCTGGCCTTCAGCAGTTCGTTGACCTGCGCCGGATTGGCCTTGCCGCGGCTGGCCTTCATCACCTGGCCGACCAGCGCGTTGAATGCCTTTTCCTTGCCGGAACGGAACTCCTCGACCGACTTCTGGTTGGCGGCGAGCACCTCGTCGATGATCTTCTCCAGTTCGCCGGAGTCGGACATCTGCTTGAGGCCGCGTGCCTCGATGATGGCGTCGACTTCGCCGGCGCCTTCCCACAGCCCTTCGAACACCTGCTTGGCGAGCTTGCCCGACAGCGTGCCGTCCTGGATGCGCGTGATCAGCGTGCCGAGCTGGGCGGCCGAAACCGGGCTTTGCGTGATGTCGCGCTCGGCCTTGTTGAGCGCGGCCGTGAGTTCGCCCATCACCCAGTTGGCGGCGAGCTTGCCCTGGCCGCAGGCCTTGGCCGTCGCCTCGAAGTAGTCAGCCAGCGCGCGCGAACCGGTCAGCACCGTCGCGTCGTAGGCCGATACGCCGTATTCGCTCTGGAAGCGCGCGCCCATGGCGGCAGGCAGTTCGGGCAGCGCGGCGCGCACCGTTTCGATCCACGCGTCGTCGAGCTTCACCGGCAACAGGTCGGGATCGGGGAAATAACGGTAGTCGTGCGCATCTTCCTTGCTGCGCATCATGCGGGTCTCGCCGGTATCGGGGTCGAACAGCACGGTGGCCTGCTCGATGCGGCCGCCGTCTTCGAGCGTCTCGATCTGCCAGCGGACCTCATAATCAATAGCCTGCTGCAGGAAGCGGAACGAGTTGAGGTTCTTGATCTCGCGGCGGGTGCCGAATTCGGCCTGGCCGAGCGGGCGCACCGAGACGTTGGCGTCAACGCGGAAGCTGCCCTCCTGCATGTTGCCGTCGCAGATGCCGATCCAGGTCACCAGTGTGTGCAGCGCGCGCGCGTAGGCGACGGCCTCGGCGGAGGAGCGCATCTCGGGTTCGGAGACGATCTCCAGCAGCGGCGTGCCGGCGCGGTTGAGGTCGATCCCGGTCATGCCGTGGAAGTCCTCGTGCAGCGACTTGCCGGCGTCTTCTTCCATGTGGGCGCGAGTCAGGCGGATGGTCTTTTCCTCGCCGTCGACGACGATCGTCAGCGCGCCGCCCTCGACGATGGGCTTGGCCAGCTGGCTGATCTGGTAGCCCTTGGGGAGATCCGGGTAGAAGTAGTTCTTGCGGTCGAAAATGTTGACCCGGTTGAGCGTCGCGCCGATGGCGAGGCCGAACTTGATCGCGCATTCGACCGCGCCCTTGTTCAGCACCGGCAGCACGCCGGGCAGTGCGATGTCGACCGCGCTCGCCTGGGTGTTGGGCGCTGCGCCGAAGGCGGTGCTGCTGCCCGAGAAGATTTTCGATTTCGTGGCGAGCTGGGTATGCACTTCCAGCCCGATGACGGTTTCCCACTTCATAACTAGAACCTCGTGAGGGGTGAGGAGGGAGGTGTGAGGCGCAAGGCGCGGGACGCGGGGGGCATCGCCTAACGCCTCTCGCCTGACGCCTCACCGAGCGGCGGCAGCCGCTTGTGCCAGTCGGTGACGCGCTGGTACTGATGGGCGACGTTGAGCATCTTCGCCTCCGAGAAATAGTTGCCGACAAGCTGCAGGCCGATCGGCAGGCCCTTGGAATCGAACCCGCACGGCAGGCTCATGCCGGGCAGGCCGGCGAGGTTGGCGGGAATGGTGTAGAGGTCGTTCAGGTACATCTCCACCGGGTCGTCGGATTTTTCGCCGAGTTTGAACGCCGTGCCGGGCGCGGTCGGGCCGAGGATCACGTCGCAGGACTTGAAGGCTTCGCTGAAGTCGTCGGCGATCAGGCGGCGGATC
>JBFHQA010000134.1:0-7346 GCA_041592455.1 Thiobacillus sp.
CAGACGCAGGCGCGCCAGAAGGCCGCCAAGGCCGAGCTCGATGCCCTGAAGGCCGCCGCCAAGATCGAGTACATGGGCGAGTTTGTCGACGCCGGCAAGGAGCCCGCAGCTGCCCCGGCACCCGCCAAGGACGCCGCCGCTCCGGCCGCAGACGCCGCCGCGCCGGCGCCCGCCAAGGAGGCGGCGCCCGCGGCCGATGCCGAGGCCATGAGCAAGGGCATTTCCGGACTCAAGTAAAAAAGCTCAAGGGGCAAGGTTCAAGTGGCAAGTTGACCGCCCCCTGGCGAGAGAACGCTCGCTGGGCGAGGTTTTCACCTTGAAACTTGAACCTTGTCACTTGAATCTGGATTTTTGAGTTTCGCTTTCCCATGCTGAGTTCACCGATTTTCGTTCGCAGCCTGCCGTTCGGGCTCTATATCGCGCTGCTGGTGCTCGAAGGCCTGCTGCCCGACTGGGCGCCGGGTGTCGACGTGCGCTGGCTGTATCCGCTGAAAGCCGGGCTGGTGGCGCTGGCGCTGGCCGTGCTGTGGCGCCACTACACCGAGCTGCGTCCGGTTGCGCTGCCGCTCAAGTACACGATGCTATCCGTGGCCGTGGGCCTGGTCGTGTTCGTGCTGTGGATCAACCTCGACGCCGGCTGGATGCTGATGGGCGAGCCCGGACAGGGCTACAACCCCACCGGCGAAGATGGCCGGATCGACTGGCTGCTGGTGGCGTTTCGCATCGCCGGCGCCGCGCTGGTGGTGCCGCTGATGGAAGAGCTGTTCTGGCGCTCGTTCATCCAGCGCTGGGTGCAGCAAACCGATTTTCTGGCGCTTGCACCGTCGCAGATCGGCCTCAAGGCCCTGCTGATCGCCAGCGCCCTGTTTGCCGTGGAGCACCTGCAGTGGTTTGCCGGCCTGGTGGCGGGCCTGGCCTACGGCTGGCTGTATATCCGCACGCGCAGCCTGTGGGCGCCGATCATCGCGCATGCCGTCACCAATGGCGTGCTGGGGGCGTATGTCGTGGCCACCGGCCAGTGGAGTTTCTGGTGAGGCAGGGCAGGGCGCTTGCCGTGGTGCTGGTGGCTCTGGTCACCCTGCCTGCGGCCGCGCACGAGGGCGACACGTTCCGCCCCTATCTGTCCTACTCGCGCTACTACGACAGCAACCTCTACCGCCTGGCCAAGAGCGAATACGGCCTGGTGTCCAAGCGATCCGACCAGTACGGCGTATTGAGCGCGGGCCTCAACGTGGACTGGAAACCCGCTCGCCAGCAGGTGCAGGCCAGCGCCAGCAAAAGCCAGGTGCGCTTTTCGCGCAACACCCGGCTGGACTACGACGGCTCCGATTATTCGCTCAAGTGGAACTGGCGCCTGGGCAACCACTGGTCGGGCCAGTTGGGGGCCACCGAAACCACCACCCAGAGCAGCCTGTCCGACCAGTCGGGCCTGCCGATCAACAACGAAGTCACGCGCGACAACCTGTTTGCCAATGCCGACTGGCAGTTTCATCCACGCTGGTTCGTGGGGGGCGGGCTGGGCCGCTATCGCTCGGAAAACAGCACCACGCAGCAGGCGCCGCTCAACTACGAAGATACCAGCGGCTACGCCCAGCTGGGCTATGTCACGCCCAAGGGCAGCAAGCTGCGGGCGCAGCTGCGCCGCGTGGAAGGCGAATACCCCAACCGCCGCCCTGGCCTGTATCTGGACCGCGCGTATACGCTCACCGAGTTCAACCTGCTGGGCGACTGGAGCGCCACCGGCAAGCTGATCACGCGCGGCAAGCTCGGCTATGTCAAGCGCGACAACGACACCCAGTCGCAACGCAATTTCTCGGGCGTGACCGGCCGCCTGTCGGCCGATTATTTTCCCACCGGCAAGACCGCGCTGAACTGGGCGGTGTATCGCGAACTGGGCAACTCGGACGACGCCAACGCCAGCTACCAGGTCAGCACTGGCACCAGCCTGGGCGCGGCCTGGCTGATCACGTCCAAGCTCACGCTGCGCGTCAACGGCAGCTTTGAAAACCGCTCGTTCGAGGGCGATACGGGCGCGACCCCGTCGACCTCACCCCAGCGCGACGAAGACACGCTCGGCGGCTCGCTGTCGCTGAGTTATGCCCCCGTGCGCAATGCCACGATCGACATTGGCGCGCAGGCAGGGCGTCGTGATTCCAACATTTCTGCCAGCGAATACACATTCCATGCGTATTTTCTGAACGTGAGGGCCGATTTTTAAGGGCGCGCGAGCCGTTGGGCGCGGGTATGGTTTTTGCTCCCGGTTAGACCCTGTCGGACCATGGGCGATTTTGACTATGGACAAAGTTAGAATGCATGGGCGCCTCGCTTGAGCGAAGCGCGAAATAACCGGGACCCTGTCCGTGCGGGCGGTTCCCGATAACAAGAACAGGCGCAACAGAAGGCGCAAACAATTTCAAGTTGGAGTGCGGTCTGCCTGGGCAAGGCCGCTTTTTGGAGAGAGAAATGATCGGGTTGTGGCGTAGTGTTTTGATGATGTGCGCGTTGCTGCTGGCAGCACCGGCCTGGAGCGCAGACAGCGACTATCGCATGGGTACCGGGGATGTGTTGCGCATCACTGTCTATGGGCAGCCCGACCTCACCACCGAGGCGCGGGTCAGCGATGCGGGCAGCATCACCTTCCCGCTGATCGGCGACATCAAGATGGCCGGCAAGAGCCCCGCCCAGGGCGAGGTCGACATCTCCACCCGCCTGAAAAAGGGCGGCTTCATCCTCGAGCCCTTTGTCACCGTGAACGTCGTGCAATACCGCGGCCAGCAGATCTCGGTGCTGGGCCGCGTCAACCGCCCGGGCAAGCACGCCCTCGAAAAAATCAGCCGGGTGAGCGACGCGCTGGCGCTGGCGGGCGGCATCGTCATCGACGGCGCCGATACGATCACGCTGGTGCGCACCACCGACGGCAAGACCGAATATCGCGACATCGACGTCGTCGCCCTGTTCAAGCCGGGCGGTGAAACCAGCAATGTTCTGGTGCAGGACGGCGACATCATCAACGTGGCGCGCCAGCCCATGTTCTACATTTACGGCGAAGTGCAGCGCCCCGGCGCGTTTCGCCTGGAGCAGAACATGAGCGTGGTGCAGGCGCTGTCGCTGGGCGGCGGCGTCACCGCGCGCGGCACGCAAAAAGGCATCCGCATCCTGCGCCGCGACGCCAATGGCGCGATGCAGAAGCTCGATGCGCAGCTGGCCGACAGCGTGCAGAAAGACGACGTGATCTACGTCAAGGAAAGCCTGTTCTAAGGAATCGCCGACATGAACTTCACCCAATTCCTGCTGATCCTGAACGCGCGCAAGTGGATCATCCTCGGCATCCTGCTGCTCACCGTGTCCGTCACCACGGCGGTAAGCCTGTGGCTGCCCAAGGAATACACGGCCGCCACCACGCTGATCGTCGATTCCAAGAGCAAGGATCCGTTCACGGGCCAGTTGCTGCCTTCGCAGATGTTCCCCGGCTACATGGCCACCCAGGTCGACGTTATTCAGAGCGCGCATGTGGCGCAAAAGGTGGTGCGCGAACTCAAGCTGGCCGACAGCCCAGGCACGCGCGAACAGTTCATGCAAGCCACCGAGGGCAAGGGCACGCTCGAGCAGTGGCTGGGCAATCTGCTGTTGACCAAGCTTGATGTCGAGCCCTCGCGCGAGTCGAGCGTGATCACGATTGCGTTCACCGGCACCGATCCGCAGTTTGCCGCCGCCATGGCCAACGCCTTCGCCAAGACCTATATCGACACCAGCCTTGAACTGAAGCTGGCACCCGCCAGGCAGACCGCCGCGTGGTTCGACCAGCAGATCGTCCAGCTGCGCGACAACCTCGATAAGGCGCAGCAAAAGCTCACCGCCTACCAGCGCGAGCAGGGCATTGTCGAATCCGAAGAGCGGCTGGACGTGGAAACGCGTCGCATGGCCGACCTGGCCGGGCAGATGGTCGCGGCGCAATCGGCCGCCTTCGATGCCGGCTCGCGCACGCGCGACAGCGCCAGCCTGCCCGAGGTCACCAACAACCCGGTGGTGCAGGGGCTCAAGGCCCAGGTGGCTCAAGGCGAGGGCAAGCTGGCCGAACTCTCCCGGCGCGTGGGCGACAATCACCCCGACCTGCTGCGCCTGCAGGCCGAGGTCAACACCTACAAGGCCAAGCTCGAAAGGGAACTGAGCGTGGCCACCCGCGGCGTGGGCGCCACAGCCGGCGCGGCACGCCAGCGCTACAACGAACTGAATTCCGCATTTGCGCAGCAAAAAGCCAAGGTGCTGGGCCTCAAGCAGCAGCGCGAGGAAGCCACCCTGCTGGCGCGCGACGTCGAAAACGCCCAGCGCATCTACGACTCGGCGCTGCAGCGTTATGGCCAAAGCCGCATGGAAGCGCAGTCAACCCAAACCGACGTGGCCGTGCTGAACCCCGCTGTGGCGCCCACCGAGCCCTCCAAGCCGCGCGTGATCCTCAATATCCTGCTGTCGCTTTTCCTGGGCACGCTGCTGGGCGTGGGCGTGGGCTTCCTGGTCGAACTGCTGGACCGTCGCGTGCGTTCCGGGCAGGACATCGCCGACGGGCTCGAGATCCCGGTGCTGGCCGAGGTCACCAAGAAAGGCCGCCGGCTCCGGGCCTTGCGCCGCCTGTTCGTCCGCAACCGTCCCGCCATGGCGTGATCGCCGCACGCAACCACCCGAACCGCTCCAGTCGAGGTCACCATGAATTCATTTACCAGCGCCACTGAACACAGCCAGCTTGCCCAGGCGGCGGCCGGCATGTCGGCCGAGGACAACATCGGCAAACTATTGCAGCAAGCCGGCAAGATCCAGCCGCAGGACATGGAACGCGTGGTCAGGCTGCAGCAGGAGCAGAACCTGCGCTTTGGCGAGGCCGCGCAAAAGCTGGGCCTGGTCACTGAAGACGACATTCGCCAGGCCCTGTCGCACCAGTTTCACTACCCCTACATTCCTGCGGCCGAAGCCAGCCTGAGTCCGCAGCTCACCGCCGCCACCGACCCCTACAGCAAGGAAGCCGAAGCCCTGCGCACCGTGCGCTCCGAGCTGCAGATGCGCTGGTTTCGCGAAGGCCGCAAAACGCTGGCCATCGGCAGCGCCAGCGCCAACGAAGGCGCCAGCTACCTGGCCGCCAACCTGGCCGTTCTGTTTGCGCAGATGGGCCGCAAGGTGCTGCTGATCGATGCCAACATGCGGCAGCCCGGCCAGAACGACATCTTCAGCCTCGGCAACGGCATGGGTCTTTCCGACATCCTGGCCGAGCGCGTGCCCAACATCCAGGTCAGCACCATCAAGCCGTTCAACACGCTGAACGTGCTGCCGGCCGGATCGCCGCCGCCCAACCCGGCCGAACTGCTGATGCGCCCGTCGTTCGACGCCTTGCTGTCCGGCCTGGAAAACAGCTACGACATCATCCTGATCGATACCGCGCCCTCGCAGCTGAGCGCCGATTTTCAGTTGATCGCCGCACGTGCGGGCGGCATGCTGATCAGCACGCGCCGCAATGTCAGCCGCCTGGCGCCGCTGACCGAACTCAAGGAAAAAATTATTCGCACCGGTGCGCAGGTCGTGGGCGCCGTCGTATTGGACTAAGCACATGAACACGCTTGCCCCGCGCGCCTCGCTGCTCGATTCCCTGTCGCCGCTCAAGGCCTGGTGGCCGATCGTCCTCGGCCTGGTGGCGCTGTACATGCCCACCTACTGGATGCTGGCGCATGGCCTGTGGAATTCCGACGACCATGCCCACGGCCCCATCGTGCTGGTGGTGGCCTTGTTCCTCATCTGGCAGCAGCGCGCCGTGTTCATGGCCGACGGCGCTGCACCCACGCGCACCGAAACCGCCCTAGGATGGACTTTCCTGGTCGTGGGCCTGCTGGCCTACGCACTGGGCCGCTCGCAGGACATCCTGCTGTTCGAAGTAGGCTCGCAGGTTCCGGTCATCCTGGGCGCGCTGCTCATCACGCTGGGCATGCGCGCGGCGCGTGCGCTGTGGTTTGCGCTGTTCTTCCTGCTGTTCATGATTCCGCTGCCGGGCTTTGTCGTCGATGCCGCCACCGGCCCGCTCAAGCAGTACATCTCGGTGATTGCCGAACAGGTGCTGTACGCCGCCGGCTATCCCATCGCGCGCAGCGGTGTGATGCTCACCGTGGGGCCGTACCAGCTGCTGGTGGCCGACGCATGTTCCGGCCTGCACTCCATGTTCAGCCTGTCGGCCATGGGCCTGCTGTACCTGTACCTGATGCAGCACACCAGCATGGCGCGCAACCTGATCATCATGGCTGCCATCCTGCCGATCGCCTTTGCCGCCAATATCGTGCGCGTGATGGTGCTGGTGCTGGTGACCTTCCACCTTGGCGACGAAGCCGGGCAGGGGTTCCTGCATGACTTTGCCGGCATCATGCTGTTCATCATCGGCCTGCTGTTCCTGTTCCTGGTCGATGGCGTGCTGGGATTTGTTTTTCCCGATCGCAAGCGCATCGGCAAACAGGGAGTTAACGCATGAAGTTCATCAGCATCAAGCACCTGATCGTTGGCCTGTGCATGTTTGCCGCGGCGGGCCTGGCCCTGGCGCTCAAACCCACCCAGAAGGTCGCCGACGCCGGCCCCAAGGTCGATCTGGAAGTGCTGATCCCCAAGGCCTTTGGCGACTGGAAAATCGATGAAACCATCGTTCCGCTGATCGCCAACCCTGAGCAGGAAGCCCTGATCAACAAGATCTACAACCAGACGCTCTCGCGCACCTACGTTAACTCGCGCAATGAACGCATCATGTTGTCGATTGCCTACGGCGGCGACCAGAGCGACAACATGGCCGTGCACAAGCCCGAGGTGTGCTACCCGGCGCAAGGCTTCCAGATCATGAAGAACAGCAGCGGCATGTTTTCCACCGGGGCAGGTGAAATCCCGGTCAAGCGCCTGGTGGCCACCCAAGGCCGCCGCATCGAGCCCATCACCTACTGGACCACGGTGGGTGACACTGTCGCCGTCAGCGGCCTGAAGTGGAAGCTCAACCAGTTGAAATACGGCCTCACCGGTAAAATCCCGGATGGCCTGCTGTTCCGCATTTCCAGCATCCAGGCCGACGACACGGCAGCCTACCGGATGCAGGACGATTTCTCGCGCGCTCTGCTCGGTGCGCTGTCGCCCGAGGGCAAGGAACGCATCATCGGCAAAACCGGGCCGGCCACCTGAAAAAATTATAGAGAAACCGACATGACCAAAAAAGCACTCATCACCGGCGTCACCGGCCAGGACGGCGCCTACCTCGCCGAATTCCTGCTGGGCAAGGGCTACGAAGTCCACGGCATCAAGCGCCGCACCTCGCTGTTCAACACCGACCGCATCGACCA
>JBFHQA010000135.1:0-7339 GCA_041592455.1 Thiobacillus sp.
CCCGGCCAGGCGCTGATCGGCATCGTCCACGAGGAGCTCACCCGCCTGATGGGCGGCGAGAACGCCGAACTCAACCTCGCCGCCACGCCGCCCGCCGTCATCCTGATGGCCGGCCTGCAGGGCTCGGGCAAGACCACCACCAGCGGCAAGCTCGCGCTGCTGCTGAAAAACCGCAAGAAAAAGGTCCTGCTCGCCTCGGCCGACGTCTATCGTCCGGCCGCCATCGAGCAGCTTCGCCTGCTCGGCAAGCAGCTCGAGGTCAGCTTCTTCGAAGCCGGCGACGAGCGCGATCCGCTGAGGATCGCGCAGGCCGCGCAGGACCACGCCCGCAAGCAGTTCTACGACGTGCTGATCGTCGACACCGCCGGCCGCCTGGCGATCGACGAAGCGATGATGGCCGAGATCAAGGCGATCCATGCCGGCATCAAGCCGGTCGAAACCCTGTTCGTCGTCGACGCCATGCAGGGCCAGGATGCCGTCAATGTCGCCCGCGCTTTCAACGAGGCGCTGCCGCTGACCGGCGTCGTGCTGACCAAGCTCGACGGCGACGCCCGCGGCGGTGCAGCGCTGTCGGTGCGACAGATCACCGGCAAGCCGCTCAAGTTCATCGGCGTCGGCGAAAAGTCCACCGGGCTGGAAGCCTTCCACCCCGAGCGCATGGCGCAGCGCATCCTCGGCATGGGCGACGTGCTCTCGCTGATCGAACAGGCCCAGGGCTCGGTCGATCTCGCCGAGGCCAAGAAATTCGCCGACAAGGTCAAGAAAGGCAAGGACTTCGACCTCGAGGACTTCAAGGCGCAAATTCAGCAAATGCGGAAGATGGGCGGCCTGTCGGCGCTCATGGACAAGCTGCCCGGCGCCGGCCAGATGGCCATGCCGGCGGGCGCGGACGACAAGGCCGTCAACCGGGTGGAGGGCATCATCAACAGCATGACCCCACTCGAGCGCCGCAAGCCCGACATCATCAAGGCCAGCCGCAAGCGTCGCATCGCCGCCGGCGCGGGCGTGCAGGTGCAGGAAGTCAACAAGCTGCTGAAGCAGTTCGAGCAGGCCCAGAAGATGATGAAAATGATGGGCAAGGGCGGCCTGTCGAAGATGATGCGCGGCATGAAGGGCATGATGCCCGGCATGCGCTGACCCCCACTCCCCAAGGAACCTGTATATGTCGACTGCTTTCCAGCCCATGACCTCCGCCACCAGCGCGATCTGGCGCGACCACGCTGCCATCCCCGAGACGCCCGGCCTGAGCATCCGCACCACTTTTCCCAACAACCCCGATGGTGTCGAAGTCATGCTCGAGCAATGGGAGGCGGGCACGTCCGAGCCGCCGCATTCCCACCCCGGCGATGACATGACCGTCGTGGTCGAAGGCGAAATGCGCATCCAGTTCTACCTGCTTGAGGCCGGCAAGCTGGTCAGGGACGGCGCGCCCGTGGTGCTGCGCCAGGGCGAGACCGGCTACATCCAGGGCGGACGGATCCACGACGCGCAATACACCCAGGCCTGCAAGCTCGTGTTCGTGCACGACCGAGCATTCGCATTCAAGGCTCACACCGAAGAGATCGTCGCCTGACCCTCTTTGCGGCCCGCTTGGGCGGGTACTGGCAAGTCCGTGAATTTTGAGTATAATTCGCGGTTTTCTCCGTTTCCCGGTGGGTTGAACCATGGTCGTTATTCGTCTTTCGCGCGGCGGTGCCAAGAACCGTCCCTTCTACAACGTGGTGGTAGCCGATTCGCGCTGCCGCCGTGATGGCCGCTTCATCGAGCGCGTCGGCTTCTACAATCCGGTCGCCCCCGAAGGCACCGAGTCCGTCCGCCTGGACCAGGAGCGCATCGGCTACTGGGTCAGCAACGGCGCCCAGATGTCCGACACCGTCGCCCGTCTGGTCAAGAAGAACAAGCCCGCTGCTGCCGCTGCTTAATTCAGCAGCGAGGAGGGCTCGGTCGGCTGCCTGACCTGGGCATCGACTGGGTCGGCTGTATTGATGGATAACGACTGGGGCGGCTGCTCGAATGGATAACGACTGGGTCGTTATGGGGCGCATCGCCGCCCCGTTCGGCGTCAAGGGCTGGGTCAAGGTCCAGCCCTTCTGCGAAGACCCCGACACGCTAGCCGAACTGGAGTCCTGGCGCATCGGACGCGGTGCCACGCACAAGGCATATGTCGTCGAAGCCGTGCAAGACCATGCCAACGCCATGGTCGCCAAACTGGCCGGCATCGACGACCGCGACGCGGCGTATGCGCTGCGCGGGCAGGAAATCTCGATGGCGCGCAGCGAACTGCCGCCGCCGGAAGAAAACGAGTATTACTGGTCGGACCTGATCGGCCTTACCGCGATCAACCGCGAAGGCATCGAGCTCGGCAAGGTGGACAGCCTGATGGAAACCGGCGCGCAGGACGTGCTGGTGATCAAGGGGGCACGCGAGCACCTGGTGCCGTTCATCGCGCAGTTCGTCGGCAAGGTCGATCTGGCAGGCGGCACGATCGAGGTGGACTGGGGCGAAGACTACTGATGCGCTTCGACGCGGTCACGCTGTTTGCCGAGATGTTCGATGCCGTACTGGATTACGGCATCAGCCGGCGGGCGCTGGACCGCGGCCTCTATCGCTTCAAGGCGTGGAACCCGAGGGATTACACCGAGGACCCGCACCGCACGGTGGACGACCGGCCCTATGGCGGCGGCCCCGGAATGCTGATGATGGCCGAACCGCTGGACCGTGCGTTGAACGCCGTCCAGCAGGACCTGGCCACAGAGAATTTGACGCCCTGGGTGGTGCATTTTTCCCCCCGCGGCCGCCCGCTGACCCATCAGCGGGTGATGGAATTGAAACAAAAGCCCGCACTGGTGTTGCTGTGCGGACGGTACGAAGGCATCGACGAGCGGCTGCTGCAACGCCGCGTGGACGAGGAGCTTTCGCTGGGCGACTTCGTGTTGTCGGGCGGCGAACTCCCCGCGCTGGCCCTGATGGACGCCCTCATCCGGCAGTTGCCGGGCGCGTTGAACGACGCCGATTCGGCGGTGGAAGACTCTTTCGCCAACGGCCTGCTCGACTGCCCGCACTACACCCGGCCCGAAGTCTGGCAGGGCATGGCGGTGCCAGACGTGCTGAAAGGCGGCAACCACGCTGCGATCGCCCGGTGGCGGTTGCAGCAAAGCCTGGCGATCACGGCCGAGCATCGGCCCGATCTGCTGGCCAGCAGAAACTTGTCGGCACAGGAACAGGATATACTCGCGGCGCTCCCTTCCGGGGCGACGCGGTAAGAAGCGGTCCGGGATGTCCGGGCCATGTGAAACGGCGTGACGTCCCTTCGCGAGAAGGCACCTCTCCCGCCAGATGTAAGGACACATCATGAACATCATCGAGCAACTCGAACAGGAAGAAATCACCCGCCTGGGCAAGACCCTCCCCGACTTCGCCCCCGGCGACACCATCGTCGTCCAGGTGAAGGTGAAGGAAGGCAACCGCGAGCGTCTGCAGGCCTACGAAGGCGTCGTCATCGCCAAGCGCAACCGCGGCCTCAACTCGGCGTTCACCGTGCGCAAGATCTCCGCCGGCGAAGGCGTCGAGCGTACCTTCCAGACCTACTCGCCGCTGGTCGCCAGCGTCGAGGTCAAGCGCCGCGGCGACGTGCGCCGCGCCAAGCTGTACTACCTGCGCGAGCGTTCCGGCAAGTCCGCACGCATCAAGGAAAAGCTGCCCGCCCGCAAGGCTGCAGCCAAGGCCGCCGAATAAGCCGCCTGCCTTGCCGCTACACGAAACGCCCGCTTCATGCGGGCGTTTTTGTTTGGGCCGGCCAACAGCAATCCCATCCTTCCCCGAATCACGATCATCACGATTGACATCTGCCACCCCACCCGGTAAATTAGAACGAACGTTCGTTCTAATTGCTCGTCATGAATCAAGCCCAGGCCCAGACAACCGACACCCGCACCCTGGTGCTGGACGCCGCCCTCACGCTGTTCAGCGACCGGGGCTACTTCAACACCTCGGTGCACGACATTGGCCGGGCGTCCGGCATCAGCATCGGCTCGATCTATCACCACTTCGGCGACAAGGAGGGACTGGCCCGCGCCCTGTACGCTGGACTGACCAGCCGGATGCAGCAACTGATCGGCGAAGTCGAGCACGAGGCGACCGGCAGCCACGACCAGGCCCGCGCGCTGGTCTCGCGCCTGTTCGTGCTGACCGAAACCGAGCCACGCGCGATGGCGTTCATGTTGTATGCCAGGCATCGCGAATTCCTGCCCGACGAGCCGCCGGTCTGTTCCTCCCGGCCGTTCGCCATGATGCGCGACATGGTCAGCCGCGGCATGGCGCGCGGCGAAATCCGCCGCATGGATGCCATGGTGGCCTCGACCTGCCTGTTTGGCGGCCCGCTGCGCATGATTACCGCCCGGCTGGACGGCATCCTGGAACGCCCGCTCCCCGACTATCTGGACGAAGTCTGGGCCTGCGCCTGGCGTTCGGTTGCCGCCCACTGACAAGGACAGTCAACGATGACCAACGACCGCCACACCCTGACCGAAGCGCTTTGCCCAGGTTGCGTGTACTACCCGCCCAACCTGCCCCGACACGCCTACGCCGAGGACGACTGGGCCATGCTGCAGGCGCGCACCTGCTCGTTCGAACACACGCCTGGCAGCGACGACTGCCTGTCCAGCCGCAAAACCAGCTGCAGCCTGGTCGACCTTGCTGCGTTGCAGAAACGGCATTCAGCTGCACACGACGCGACCTGATCACCCTACAAGGAGGTATTCATGAAAACCCTGTTCTTTCGCCTGACCACGCTTCTGCTGCTCGTGTTCGGCAGCCTCGCTGCAGCCGCGCCCATCAATGACAGCCATGCCCTGCGCGGCCTCAAGGAAGGCAAGGGCGTGTTCCTGATCGACTTCACCGACCCCGGCAAGACGGCGTTCTATCTCGACGTCATCAAGGGTACCCACGCCGGCATGGTGCGGCAGGGCGTCAAGCCGAATTTCGTCATTGTCTACATCGGTCCCACGGTGAAATTCCTCACGACGAAACCGGATGACGAGCTGGAGCTGGAACACGGCGAGAGCCTCAAGGCCATTGCGCGCCATGCCCAGGACCTGACCCGGCTGGGGGTACGGCATGAGGTCTGCGCAGTCGCCACCCGGGTGTTCAAGGTGGACAACGCGAGCATCCTGCCGGGCATGAACCTGGTCGGCGACGGCTTCATCTCGCTGATCGGCTGGCAGACCCAGGGCTACAAGCTGGTGCCGCTGTTCTAGCCGCTCGTTGCCGGGCACCTGCGCGGCTGGTCTAGAATGCAACCATGCAATCGTACGATGCCATTCTGTCCGCCCCGATGTGCCCGCTCGGCGCCTGCTTCAGCGGCGACACGCTGACGCGCCTGGATTTCCTGCCTTCCGACGCCCCCGCCAGCCGGGCGGATTCGCGGGCCACGCGGCTGGCGCGCGAACTCGACGCCTATTGGGCTGATCCGGACCATGCGTTCGAGATGGACATCGCCCCGCAGGGCACGCCGTTCCAGCAGCGGGTGTGGCGTGCGCTGATGGCCATCCCCGCCGGGCACCCCACGACCTATGGCGCGCTGGCGCAACAGCTCGGCACGGCCGCGCGCGCGGTGGGCCAGGCGTGCGGCTCGAATCCGTTGCCCATTCTCATCCCCTGCCACCGTGTGGTGTCGGCAAGCGGCCTGGGCGGCTTCATGCATGCGTCCGCGGGCGCGCCGCTGAACGTGAAAACCTGGCTGCTGGCGCATGAACGACGCGCTGGTTGACCGTTTCTGCGACCACCTGTGGCTGGAGGACGGGCTGTCGGACCTGACGCTGGCGGCCTATCGGCGCGACATGCAGGCGTTTGGCGGCTGGCTCAAGCAATCGCGCAGCAAAGCGCTCGACGCGGTCGTGTCGGGCGACGTCGAGGCCTATCTGGCGTGGCGCTTCAAGCAGCAGGCCAAGCCCCGCAGCGCGGCGCGCTATACGTCCGCGCTGAAGCGCTTTTATCGCTTTCTGCTGCGCGAGAACCTGATCGCGGCCGACCCGACACTGAATCTCGACAGCCCCAAGCTGCCGCGCGCGCTGCCCAAGACCCTGACCGAGGCCGACGTGGAAAGCCTGCTCGACAGCGCCGACACGAGCACGCCGCTGGGCTTGCGCGACCGAGCGATGCTGGAAACGCTGTACGCGACCGGCCTGCGGGTGTCTGAGCTGGTGAGCCTGAAGCTGACCGCGATGAATCTCGACGACGGCGTGCTGCGCGTGACCGGCAAGGGCAACAAGGACCGGCTGGTGCCCCTGGGCGAGGAAGCCGTGCAGTGGCTGAAACGATATCTGGCGGACTCGCGCCCGCAGCTGCTGGGCCGTCAGCTGTCGGATGCCGTCTTCGTGACGGCGCGCGGCGAAGGCATGACGCGGCAGGCGTTCTGGTATCTGATCAAGCGCCGCGCGGCCGCCGCCGGTATCACGCGCACGCTGTCGCCGCACACCTTGCGCCATGCCTTCGCCACGCACCTGCTGAACCACGGCGCGGACCTGCGGGTCGTGCAGATGCTGCTCGGCCACAGCGACATTTCCACCACGCAGATCTACACCCACGTGGCGCGCGAACGGATGAAGCAGCTGCATGCGCAGCACCATCCGCGCGGCTGACCCCTACGCCGCCGGCGTCTTCAGGCGCTCCATCAGGTAGCACAGGCAATCCTGCCGGATCACCCGCTCGTCGCGCGTCAGCATGGCCGGCATCAGGCGCTGCTTCAGCGAAATCGTGCCCTGGTGGTAGTCAAACACGCGGTCGCCGATGTCCTCGCCGGCCTCGTTGAGCACCCGCAAGCGGGCGTGGCCGTCCGGCCGCACCCGGCCCAGATGGATGCCGCGCTCGAGTTCGCGGAAGTTGAAGTGGTCGAGTTCGGGCAGGAAGTTGATGTCGCTGTCGGGCGCATTGAAGCCGAAGCTGGCGGTCTCGGGCACCTTGACGGTGGCGACGGTGTGGAACAAATCGACGTCGTGTGGCGCGACCGGATGCGCCGGAAATTCCGACACGTGCAGGCAGGCTTCCATGAAGGCCGCAGCGTGCTCGGCGCTTTCGGGTTCGCCCGGCTTGCCGCACTCGACGGTGACCGACGGACAGAACTCGGCAAAGGCGGCGGACTGCACGCCGCGCGGCCGGATGAAATAGACGACGATGCGCGAGAACAGCTGGGCCAGGTGCAGGAATGCCGGCTCCAGCCGGTTGACGCAGGCGTAGTGCGGGTTGAGGCCGGTGTTGTTGTGGATGTCGATGCTGGCGAACACCTGGCGTTCGCGCATCACGTCGACGACCTGCTGCATCATCGCCGACTCGCTGCAGGGCG
>JBFHQA010000136.1:0-7265 GCA_041592455.1 Thiobacillus sp.
CCCCAGGTCACCGATATCTCGACGCCGGGAATCAGCACCAGTCCCGCGGCGTCGGCAGCCGCCTGCGCGTCGGCGAGGCCGGACACGTCGTCGTGGTCGGTCAAGGCCAGCGCGTGGACGCCATTGGACGCCGCGCGAGCGACGACTTCAGCGGGCGGCAGCACCCCGTCAGACACGTTGGAATGGCAATGCAGATCGATATTGAGCATCGATGATCAGGTCGGGCAACCAAGGCCAAAAGCGCTTGGTCAGGAGGGGGAATCATAGCAAAATACGCGCTCACCCGAATTACAGCGGCAAACGAGCAACTCACAATGAAAAAACTGCTGTTCGACCTGTTTCCGGTCATCGTGTTCTTCATCGCCTACAAGATAGGCGACGCCAACGCGGAAGCCACGCGCCACTTCATGGCCGGACTGGGACTGCCCCAGCCTGCAGGCGCGGGGGACAAGCCCGGCATCTACCTGGCCACCCTGGTCGCCATCGTCGCCAGCTTTGCGCAGATCGGCTGGGTCAAGCTGCGCGGCAAGACCGTCGAGACCATGCTCTGGGTCAGTCTCGGCATCATCGTGGTATTCGGCGGCGCGACCTTGTGGCTGCACGACGAGAACTTCATCAAGTGGAAGCCGACCGTCCTGTACTGGATCTTTGCCGGCATCATATTCGGCGGCGCCCTGCTGGGGCGCAACGTCATCAGGAGCGTGATGAAAACGCAAATGGAACTTCCCGACATCGCCTGGAGTCGATTGAATGCCAGTTGGGGCGGTTTTTTTGCATTCATGGGGCTTGCAAATCTGTTTGTCGCCTTCAACTTCTCAACCGATGCCTGGGTCAACTTCAAGCTGTTCGGCAGCCTGGGGCTGATGCTGGTGTTTGTGATCGGCCAGAGCATGATGCTGGCCCGATACCTGGATAAATCCGATCTGGAAAAGGAAGAAAAACCATAATGTTTTATGCCATCGTCGGACAGGACGTTCCCGACAGCCTCGACAAGCGCCTGTCTGCCCGCCCGGCCCACCTGGAGCGCCTGCAGGCCCTTCAGCAGGCCGGCCGTTTGCTGCTCGCCGGCCCGTTCCCCGCGATCGACAGCCCGGATCCCGGCGCTGCCGGCTTCACCGGCAGCCTGATCGTGGCCGAATTCCCCTCGCAAAGCGATGCCCAGGCGTGGGCGGATGCCGACCCCTACGTGGCAGCCGGCGTCTATGCCAGCGTCAGCGTCAAACCCTTCAAGAAGGTATTGCCCGCATGAGCACCACCGACCTGATCCGCCAGCGCCTGGCCGCGCTGGAGCCCGAAACATTTACTCTGGAAGACGAAAGCGCCCAGCATCGCGGCCATGCCGGTGCGGCGTCGGGCGGCGGCCACTATCGCCTCACGCTGGTGTCGCCCAAATTCAGCAACCTCAACACCCTCGCCCGCCACCGCCTCGTTTACGAAGCCATGGGCGAACTCATGCAGCGCGAAATCCACGCGTTGTCCATTACTGCCTTATCACCAGAAGAACTCTGAAAGGAACCCCATGCGCGTTGCCCTCCTCCCTGCCCTGATCCTGCTGGCCCTTTCCCCCCTGGCTCAGGCGCAAACCCCGGCCCCGACCGATTCCAACGCCAGCAAGCCGCTGGCCGTGGTCAACGGCAAGGAGATCCCGGCCCTCTACGGCGACATGGTCAAGCGCGAAATGGCCCAGAGCCAGCCCAATACGCCGCAACTCGACGCCCGTGTGCGCGAGTCGCTGATCAACCTCGAACTGCTGTCGCGCGCGGCCATCGACAAGAACCTGGACAAGGATCCCCAGCTGGCTGCCGCGCTGGACATTCGCCGCAAGGACCAGCTGGCGAAGGCCTACCTCGAAAGCTACGTCAAGGCTCATCCGCCCACCGACGCTGAAATCCAGGCGATCTACGACAAGGAAAAGGCCGCGGCGACCGAACCCGAATACCGGGCACGACATATCCTGGTGAAGACCGAAGCCGAAGCCAGGAAACTGATCGCAAGCCTGGGCAAAAAGGCCAAGTTCGAGGACCTGGCCAGGAAGCACTCCCAGGATCCGGGCTCAGCCAAGCAAGGCGGCGCCCTGGACTGGTCGGAGCGAGGCAGCTTCGTGAAGGAGTTTTCCGATGCCCTGGCCGGCCTGAAGAAAGGCGAAACCACGAAAGCCCCCGTGAAAACCCAGTTTGGCTATCATGTCATCCGGCTCGAGGACATCCGGGAGCCGCAGTTGCCGCCGCTGGAGGCGGTCCGTGGGGAGATCATCAAGCAGATCCAGCAGCTTCGGATCCGGGATGCGATTACCGAAGTGCGCCAGGGTGCAAAAATCGAGTAATCCGCTAGAAATAAAGTAGCGGGGTTTGTTCCCGCTTTAAAAATTAACAGGGAGCCAAGAATGGCCAGCAAAGAATATAACCACCTGCAAGACGTTTTTCTCAACACCCTCCGCAAGGATCGGATTCCGGTGTCGGTCTTTCTCGTCAACGGCATCAAGTTGATGGGCCGGATCGAGTCCTTCGATCAGTTCGTCGTGCTTCTTAAAGGCCAGGACCAGGCCGCCCAGATGATTTTCAAGCACGCCATCTCCACCATTTCGCCCTCACGCGAGGTCGTGCTGCCGCACCGCGACTCGGAAGCCTGAGCCCCCTCTACTCGACATCGGCGGCCATCAGGTGAGCCGCCGTATTCGTGTCAACCAGGACGACTGCACCGCCGCGGTACGCCTGCTTGAAGCGGGCCGGTATTGTCGGCAAGGACTCGGTGTCCTTCAGGTAAATCACCAGCAGTTCCTCCGGATGAGCTTTCATCCAGGGCGCCAGTTCGTACTCGCGCAACTGGACCAGCGGCGCTTCGAGCCGGCCCAGAAACTGGTATTGGGCATGATAGGTGGCGACGTTCGCGACCACCCTGCCCTCCGACTGGGCTTGCCTGATGGCCTGCGCCATCGGCTTGATGTCATATAGCGGCTCGATGGAGCGCGCGGCCGCCAACTGAAGCAGAATCAATGTAACGGCCCCCAGCACCGCCAGCGCCACTACCGGCTGCACGCGTCGCCCTGCGGCCAGCCAAAGCAACAACGTCACCCCCACCAGCGTTGCGCCCGGCCAAATGGGAGGTAGCTCGACCACCTGGGTGTGCAGCGCGGCAATCTTGCCGCTGCCCGCCAGGATCAGCGCACCGCCCAGCAAGACCGCCAGCAATGAAGGCAACCCGATGCCGGACGACGCGCGATCGTGCAGCACGCGCGCGGCCAGCAGCGCAAACGCGGGAAACATCGGCACCAGATAATGCGGCTGCTTTCCGCTGATGAACGAGAACGCGACGAACACCGGCACGATCCAGGCGATGCAGAAGCGCGTGCCGCGGTCGAGACCCGATTTTTTATGATGCGCCAGCGCCTTCCATAGCCCCGGCCAGACAAACCACGGAAACAGCAGCACGGGAAGCAGCGGCAGATACCACCAGAACGGGCGGCGATGCGCGAAGGAATCGACCATGCGGTCGGCGGTCTGGCCCCAGAATATGGCATTCCGATACGCCTCGCCTCCGGCCATGCCGGCCGGGATGGCCCAGGCCAGGGCGATCGCCGCGCCCAGCAGCACGGCCAGCAACACGCCGCCTATCCAGCGCTTCCAGGCCAGGCCCGGCTGCCACCACAGGGCCAGGACGGTGATCGGCAAGAGATTCAACAGGATGACCGGCCCCTTGGTCAGCACCCCCAGGCCGATCGCGACGCCCAACAGCACAAAACCGCGTTTTTTGCCTTCAGCCGCCATCAGGATGCCATGCATGCCGACCAGCACCCAGCATGCCAGCATGACGTCGAACATCACCGACGTGGAAAAAATGATCCACAGCAGTGCGCTGACCAGGATCAGCGTCGCCTGGCCGCCCAGGCCCCGGTGCCCGGGCCACAGGCGACGAGCCAGCAGGAACGTCAGCCCCAGCGCGCCCGCAGAGAAGAGCGGCAAAACGAGCCGCGGCCACCAGTCGTTGACGCCGAAGATGGCCCAGCCCGCATGGAACATCCAGAACATGAAGGGCGGCTTGTGGCTGTAGGGTTCGCCATTCTTGTAAGGCACCAGGAAATCGCCGCGCAGCCACATCTCCCAGGCTGCGCTGACGTAGCGCGTCTCATCGATCGGCGCGAGCGGGCGCGTCAGCAGTGCCACGGCAGACAGCACGGCCAGCAGAAGCAGGCTCAGCAGAAGCAGATAGCGGCCGGAGGTCTCAGGAGGGGCTTGCAGATTCATGATGGGGTCCTGTCTCGTCGAGCGCAGCGTCGATCCTGTCGTCCAGGCTCTGGCCATGACGGAAGCGGCGATACAGCCAGGCTCCGATCACGCCCGAAACGAGGAACAGTCCGATGGCCAGGCTGATCTTGATCGTCGGGGCGATATGGACGCCGCTGCCCACCAGGGCGAATACCAGCGTTTGCGGCAGATAACCCAGGAAAGTGCCTGCAAAAAAGGATGCCGGACGGATACTGGAAATGCCTGCGGCCAGATTGGTCAGCAAATTGCTCCCGACAGGCAGCAGCCGAACCAGCACCGTCATCGAGAACGGATGGTCATGGATGAAATGGTCGAACCGGCTGGCACGTTCCCCCAGTCGGGCACGCAGCAGGCCCTTGCCGAACAGGCGCGCATAGCTGAAGCTCAGCATGCATCCGACCAGCGCGGCCAGCGCACCGAGCAGCGTGCCCAGGCCCACGCTGAAGGCATACCCCCCGAGAAAGGCAATGACCTGGCGCGGCAAGCCGATGGCCGTGAACATCCCGCCCATCAGCAGGAACAGCAAGGCGCCATTGAAGCCATGGCCGCGAATGCGCGCGTCGATCCAGGCTTCGTTGAGGCTGTTTCCAAGATCGCTGGTCTTGAACAGATAGCCCAGCAGCGCCAGGCTCAACATCAGCGCCAGGCCTTTGAGGATGACGCGCGCCTTCATTTACAGGTCGGAATCGGATTCGATGTCTGGCAGGCGCACGCGACGCTGCAGCCAGGCCACGCCGAACAGGTCGACGATTCCCACCCACAGGCGATTGTGGACGCCGTATTTCGACGTGCCTCGCTCGCGCGCACGGTGATTCACCGGCACCGAGATCACGGCCCCGCCGTTGCGCATCACCAGAGCCGGCAGGAACCGATGCATGTGGTCGAAATTGGGCAAGGCCAGGAAGCTCTCGCGCGCAAACACCTTGAGGCCGCACCCCGTGTCGGGCGTATTGTCTTTCAGCATGCGCGAGCGCACGCCATTGGCTACTCTGGATGAAATGCGGCGCAGGAACGTGTCGTTGCGGCGAGCGCGCCAACCCGCGAGCAGTTCCAGGTTGGCAGGCTGGGTAGCGTCTTTCAGTTGGGCCAGCAGCGCCGGAATATCGGAGGGGTCGTTCTGGCCGTCGCCATCGAGCGTGGCGATCCATTCATGCCGCGCTGCGGTCACGCCCGTGGTCACGGCCCGGCTCTGGCCGCAGGACGCGCGATGGCGGATGACCCGCAGCATCGGAAACTCGGTCTTCAGGGACTCGAGGCGCGCCTGGGTCGCATCGGTGCTGCCATCGTTGACGTAGATGATTTCGAACGTCGTATTGCCAGACAGGGCGGCGGCGATTTCACGCACCAGCGGTTCGACGTTGTCCTGTTCGTTCTTGACGGGAACAACCACGGACAGCCTGCCGTGGTAGGCATATGTTGGCATGTAATGTACGTGGCCGATTGATATGTGGCGGAGAGGGGGGGATTCGAACCCCCGTCAGGATATTATCCTGAACACGCTTTCCAGGCGTGCGACTTAAACCACTCATCCACCTCTCCGAGCAGCCGCGCATTCTAATCGAGAGGCGTGCTTAAGGCAAATTCGGGCCGCGATTTTCTGTTGTCCGAACCTCCTGAGAGCGCGTCTTGTCGCGCCCCGCCACCCGGCAGACCCGGTCATCCGGATTTTTTTATCTGCTCACTCTTGAAAACCCTAATGCTGTCCCAAGTTAACAAAGCACATTTTTTGGAGGCCGCATGCAGACTGAAAACAACACCCCGGACACCCAGCCGGAAGACACCACGGACACGATGCCCAGCCTGGAAGAAGCGCTGAAGGCCGCCGAGCTCCAGGCCGCCGAGCATCACGATGCCTGGCTGCGCGCCAAGGCCGAAACCGAGAACATGCGCCGTCGCGCGGCGGAAGACGTCGACAAGGCACGCAAGTTTGCGGTGGAAAGCTTTGCCGGCGAGCTCCTGGCAGTCAAGGACAGTCTGGAAGCAGCGCTGGCCGCCGAATCGCCCAGCGTCGAAAACATGAAGAACGGCGTCGAGCTGACGCTGAAGCAACTCACCGCTGCGTTCGGCAAGTTCAACCTGCTGGACATCGACCCGATGGGCGAGAAATTCGACCCGCACCTGCACCAGGCCATCCAGATGGTCGAGTCCGACCAGCCGGCCAACACGGTGGTGACCGTGCTGCAAAAGGGCTACCGGCTCAATGAGCGCACGCTGCGGCCGGCGCTGGTGATGGTCGCCAAGGGCAAGGACTGAACCGCATTTAATCGCGCACGAGCCTTGAAATGGGCTCCCCCTCCCCCACATTCGAACTAATTCAACATTTTCTGGAAGGAACGCATCATGGGACGCATCATCGGCATTGACCTCGGTACCACCAACTCCTGCGTGGCAGTCATGGAGGGCGGCACGCCCAAGGTGATCGAAAACGCCGAGGGCGCGCGCACCACGCCGTCCATCGTGGCCTACACCGAAGACGGCGAGATCCTGGTCGGCGCGCCGGCCAAGCGCCAGGCCGTCACCAACCCCAAGAACACGTTGTTCGCAGTCAAGCGCCTGATCGGTCGCCGCTTCGAAGAGAAGGAAGTGCAGAAGGACATCGGCCTGATGCCCTACAAGATCATCAAGGCCGACAACGGCGACGCCTGGGTGGAAGTGCGCGACAAGAAGATGGCCGCCCAGCAGGTGTCGGCCGAAACACTGCGCAAGATGAAGAAGACCGCCGAGGACTACCTGGGCGAAGAAGTGACCGAGGCCGTGATCACCGTTCCCGCCTACTTCAACGACAGCCAGCGCCAGGCCACCAAGGACGCCGGCCGCATCGCCGGCCTCGAGGTCAAGCGCATCATCAACGAGCCGACAGCGGCCGCGCTGGCTTTCGGCATGGACAAGAAAGAAGGCGACCGCAAGATTGCCGTGTATGACCTCGGCGGCGGCACCTTCGATATCTCCATCATCGAAATTGCCGAAATGGACGGCGAGCACCAGTTCGAAGTACTGTCGACC
>JBFHQA010000137.1:0-7131 GCA_041592455.1 Thiobacillus sp.
CTGGCTGGTGCTGCCGCGTGCACCGCACCGCGAGGGCGTGCCCTGGCAGTGGCTCGGCTGGGGCGCCCTCACGCTGCTGTTGGCATTTGCCGGCGGCTGGGCGGTGGTAGCGCGCATCAATCGCCCGCTTCGGAAAGCCGCGGCCGTGGCCGCGCATGTCGGGCGAGGCCGCTTCGACGCCCGGCTCGACGAGCACGGTCCGGACGAAATCGCAGCGCTGGCGCGCGCCTTCAACCACATGAGCGCCAACCTGTCGGCCATGGAAGCAGACCGCACGCTGATGCTTGCCGGCCTGTCGCACGACCTGCGTACCCCGCTCGCCCGCCTGCGCCTGGCCGCCGAGATGGCCGTCGACGACACGCGCGAGCGCGCCGCCATGATCCAGGACATGGACGACATCGACGCGCTGGCGCGGCAGTTCCTCGAATTCGCCCGCACCGAAAGCGCAGCCCCCGCAGCCGAGCTGGACATCGACGCCGTGTGCCGCGAGACCGCCGACAGCTTCGCCCGGCGCGGCCTGCCGGTCGCGCTGCACGGCTCGGCGGGCCAGGCATGGCTGCCGGCCGACGGCCTGCGCCGCGCGCTGGTCAATCTATTGGAAAATGCCCACCGC
The DNA here is from genome assembly GCA_041592455.1 of Thiobacillus sp. Classification (GTDB taxonomy): domain Bacteria; phylum Pseudomonadota; class Gammaproteobacteria; order Burkholderiales; family Thiobacillaceae; genus Thiobacillus. Next base: position 614 of record JBFHQA010000137.1, read on the forward strand.
TACGGTCGCCCGCCGGTGTCGATCGAACTGGCGCGCGAAGCGGACAACGTGTGCGTCACCGTGACCGACTGTGGATCGGGCCTCGACGCGGCGGCCCTTGAAGCCGCCAAGCGTCCCTTTTATCGTGGCGACGCCGCGCGCACCGGTGCGCAGGGAACCGGCCTGGGGCTGGCCATCGCCGAGCGCTTCGCCCGCCAGTACGGCGGCAACCTCACGCTCAGCAACCGCACAGGTCAGGGCCTGGCCGCGCGCCTGAGCCTGCCGGCACATCCAGCCCCAGGTAGTCCACCGCCACCGCTTCCGCGACCTTGATGCCGTCCACCCCCGCCGACAGGATGCCGCCGGCGTAGCCCGCGCCCTCGCCGGCCGGATACAGCCCGCGGACGTTGAGGCTCTGGAAATCATCGCCACGCGTGATCCGCACCGGCGACGACGTGCGCGTCTCGACGCCGGTCAGCACCGCGTCCTTCATCGCAAAGTCCTGGATCTGCTTGTCGAACGCCGGCAACGCCTCGCGGATCGCCTCGATCGCGTAATCCGGCAGCGCCGTGGCGAGGTCGGTCAGGTGCACGCCGGGCTTGTACGAAGGCTCGACGCTGCCCAGCTGCGTCGACGGCCTGCCTTCGATGAAGTCGCCGACCAGCTGCCCCGGCGCATCGTAGTTGCCGCCGCCGAGCTCGAACGCGCGCGCTTCCAGCTTGCGCTGCAACTCGACGCCGGCCAGCACGTCGCCGGGGTAATCCTCGGGCGTGATGCCGACGACGATGCCGGCGTTGGCGTTGCGCTCGTTGCGCGAATACTGGCTCATGCCGTTGGTCACGACGCGACCCGGCTCGGAGGTCGCCGCCACCACCGTGCCGCCCGGGCACATGCAGAAGCTGTACACCGAGCGGCCATTCTTCGCGTGTTGCACCAGCTTGTAGTCGGCTGCCCCCAGCAGCGGATTGCCAGCGTTCGGCCCCAGCCGCGCACGGTCGATCAGCGACTGCGGATGCTCGATGCGAAAGCCGATCGAGAACGGCTTCGCTTCCATGTGCACGCCGTGGCCGTGCAGCATCTCGAACGTGTCGCGCGCGCTGTGGCCGAGCGCGAGCACCACATGCCTGCTGCGAACGATTTCGCCGCTGGCGAGCACCACGCCCTGCACTTGTCCATTCTCAATCAGCATGTCGGTCACACGCTGCTGAAAGCGGATTTCGCCGCCCAGTTCCTCGATCTCGTGGCGCATCGCCTCGACCATGCCGACCAGGCGAAACGTGCCGATGTGCGGCTTCGACACGTACAAAATTTCTTCCGGCGCGCCGGCCTTGACGAACTCGGTCAGCACCTTGCGCCCGAGGTAGCGCGGATCCTTGATCTGGCTGTAGAGCTTGCCGTCGGAAAACGTCCCCGCGCCGCCCTCGCCAAACTGCACGTTGGATTCCGGGTTCAGCGTGTGCTTGCGCCACAATCCCCAGGTGTCCTGCGTGCGCTCGCGCACCGCCTTGCCGCGTTCCAGCACGATCGGCTTGAAACCCATCTGCGCCAGCACCAGCGCGGCAAAGATGCCGCAGGGGCCAAAGCCGATCACAACCGGACGATGGTCCAGCTGCTCGGGCGCCTGGCCGACAAAGCGGTAGGCCATGTCGGGCGTCGGCGCGAGCTGGCGGTCGTTGCGGAATTTCTTCAGCAGCGCGGATTCATTCCTGACCTCGACATCGACCGCATAGACCAGCAGCAGCGCATGCTTCTTGCGCGCATCGTAGCTGCGCTTGAAGATGCTGAAGTCGATGAGGTCGCTGTCCGTGATGCCCAGGCGCTGCACGATCGCCGTGCGCAATGCCTCGGGCGGATGGTCGAGCGGAAGTTTGAGTTCAGTCAGTCGCAGCATGGTGAGTTTTCAAGTAATTCAATGCGCCCTGTCCCGCCGCGCGTCCGCTGGCGAAACATGCGGTCAGCAGGTACCCGCCGGTCGGCGCCTCCCAGTCGAGCATCTCGCCGGCACAAAATACGCCGGGCCATTCGCGCAGCATCAGGTGTTCATCGAGCGCCTCGAAGCGCACGCCGCCGGCACTGCTGATCGCCTCGGCAATCGGACGCGGCGCAGTCAAGGCCAATGGCAGCGATTTTATCGCGCGCGCGAGCTGCACCGGGTCGTTCAGTGCATCACGGGACAGAATCTCGTGCAGCAGCGCCACCTTGGCGCCCTTGAGCCCGGCCCGGCTCTGCAAATGACTCCCCAGCGAGCGGGCTCCTCTCGGATGCGAGACCTCGGCAACCACGCGTTCCAGCGTCTTGTCAGGCAACAGATCAAGCTGCACCGTCATCGATCCCTGCGCCGAGAGCGTGTCGCGCAGCGGCGCCGACAGGGCATAGACGAGGCTTCCCTCGATGCCGGTATCCGACAGCATCAGCTCGCCGCGGCGTTCGTGCCGATGCCCCGAAGCATCGTTGAAACGCAGCGCCACGGTCTTCAGGGGCTGGCCTGAAAAGCGGCTCTGCAGATGCTCGCTCCAGCCCCCCGCGACATCGAAACCACAGTTGGCCGGCCTGAGCGGCGCAACGTCGACGCCGCGCGCGGCAAGCAGCGGCACCCAGGCGCCGTCCGATCCGAGCTTCGGCCAGCTGGCGCCACCGACCGCGAGCACCACCACGTTGGCATGCAATGCCCGCTCGCCCTCCGGGGTGGAAAAACGCAGCGCGCCCTCATCATTCCAGCCGAGCCAGCGATGCCGCACGTGGAAACGCACGCCTGCCTCGCGCAGGCGATGCAGCCAGGCGCGCAGCAAGGGCGCGGCCTTCATTTCCGTCGGAAAGACGCGACCCGACGAACCGATGAAGGTGTCGATGCCGAGCGCGTGGATCCACTCTTGCAGCGCAACCGGAGAAAAAGCCTCCAGCAGCGGCCGGACAGCCGCGGCACGCATGCCGTAACGCGCGACAAAGGACTCGAACGGCTCGGAATGCGTGATGTTCATGCCGCCCACGCCAGCCAGCAGGAACTTGCGGCCGACCGAGGGCATGGCGTCGTAGACGTCGACCTGAACGCCCCCCTGCACGAGGACCTCGGCAGCCATCAGCCCGGCGGGACCGCCGCCGATAACGGCGGCTTGCGGGACGGCATCATCAAGCATGGGAAAACATCATTACGGTAGCGTCAAACGCAGGCTTCATGCGCCGCGCTGAATGGGAATGGGATGAAAACAGCATCACCTGCGTTCGGGTATTGCCGATTGATCAAATGGACCGGCCTGATCAGAACACCCGGCCAGTTTACCCGTTTTCTCCCATGGCTGATGACCCGGGTGACCTCTGGAAACGGTACTTTTCGCACGCTATCCGGCCTGCCCCGGAATGACTTTAGGCGCTCAGGAGCCACCCGGATTCAGTCGCGGATGGGTTTCCTCGCACAGCAACAACACCAGGCCGCCCGATGCAAACATGGCTGCCGCGGTGAACCAGAACCCGGCCTCGATGCCGCCAAACATCGCAGCCACGGCGCCCAGCAGCAGCGCCCCGATGCCGTAGCCGAGGTCGCGCCAGAATCGATAGATGCCGATGGCCGAGCCGCGCCAGTTGGGGTGGGCGATGTCGGAAACTGCAGCGGACAGCGTCGGATACAGTAGCGCCATGCCGAATCCCATGACCGCCGCGGCGAACGACCACCACCCTACGCCTTCGCCCATGACGACCATCGCCACGCCCGCACCGCACAGCCACATGCCCCATACGATGGGCTTCTTGCGACCGATACGATCGGACCAGTGGCCGGTGAGAAATTGCGAGATGCCCCAGACAAAGCCATAGACTCCGACCACCCAGCCGATGCCGGCGAGCGAAAGGCCGTGCTGGAAGAGATAAACCGGAAAAAACACCCACACCAACGCGTCGACAAATTTCTCCACCAGGCCGGCCTGGCTGACCGAGGCCAGGCGGGCATCGCGCCAGGACATCAGCGTAAAGACCTCCCAAGTGCCGGGCTTCTCCGAAATATTGGCAGGATACTTCGGCGTCGGACCGGTCATGCATCCGGCTGCGTGCTTTTTGCCTTCGGCATGCGCCCACGGCAAGGTGTCCTTCACCCACAGCAGGGTCAGCAGACCCGCCAAGGCCACCACTGCCAGGCCAAACATCATCAGTCCCTCGCGCGGCCCATACGCCGACGCCAGATAACCGGTGACGATGCCGGCCACGGCCACGCCAAAGTAACCGGAGAATTCGTTGATGCCAATGGTCAGGCCGCGTTGGTCGGCCGTGGTCAGGTCGAGCTTCGACGTTTGCGTCATCGACCAGGCCAGCCCCTGGTTCACGCCCAGCAGAACTGTCGCCGCGACGATCCACCCCCAACTCGGCGCATACAGGATCATGAACGGAATCGGCACGGCAGCGAGCCATCCGATGAACAGCACTTTCTTGCGCCCGACCCGCTCGGACAGGCGGCCCGCCACGAAATTGAGCGCGCCCTTGACGAATCCGAAGGCAGTGACGAAGGCCATCAGCATCATGAACGAGCCCTTGGCCACGCCGAATTCGGATTCGGCGAGCGCCGGCACCACGGTTCGAAACATGCCGATGGTCAGCCCGACGAAAAACACCTGCACCAGTTGATGCGAGAACTGTGCGAGATTGTTGCGGATGCCGTAGCGGTAGTCCGCAATCATGTCGCTGACAGACATGCTCAGTTACCGAGATTGAAAGCGACCATGCGATCCATTTCCGCCGGACGCGGTGGTATCGACTCGGTCAGCGTTGCAACGAATTCGTTACGGCTCATCGTCAGCATCGGGTTCCAGCGCTTTTCGAAGCCGATCGTCGACATCGGCTTGCCCGACATGCCGGCGCCGCAGGCGCTGCCTGATGTATGTCCGGGATACAGCTCCACTTCAGGCGCCAGCGTCAGCAGGCGCTGATGCAGCGTATCGTAGATCTGGCCGGCCATCTCGGTCTCCTTGCCTGCCAGATCGGGCCGCCCGGCACTGCCGACGAACAGCGTATCGCCGGTGAGCACGAACCAGGGTGCGGCATCGGCTGCTGTTGCGCGGCGCTTGTCGGCCACCGCCAGGCAAATCGAATCGGGTGTATGGCCGGGCGTATGCAAAACTTCGACGAACACGTTTCCGACCTCGATGCGCTGGCCGTCCTTGAGCGGCTCAAACGGAAAATTGACGCGTTTGCTGTTGGATTCATGCAGGCAATACAGCGCGCCGGCTTTTTCCGCCAGCGCGCGGCCGCCCGAGAAATGGTCGGCATGGACATGCGTGTCGATCACGTGGGTGATCTTTACATCCTGCTTGGCAGCCTCATTGATGAACCAGTCCTCGTCACCGAGCACCGGGTCGACCGCCACGCCCACATGGCATGAGCCGCAACCGAAAAAGTAGGACAGAGTGGCGTCCTTGGCCAGCAATTGACGAAAAAACATGAAGTGCTCCTTGGTATTCGAGTATCTGGTTTATCAGGATTCGACCAGCGGCATTCCTGCCGCCTGCCATTCCGGCGTACCGTCGGCGATCTTGTGTGCGCGGAATCCGTGTTCTTTCAGCAGCGCCACCGCCTCGGCCGACATCATGCAGAACGGCCCGCGACAATAGGCGACGATGTCCTTGTCGGCGGGCAGCTCCTTGATGCGTTGGCGAATCTCGTCAAGCGGCATCGAGCGGGCGAACGGCAGATGGCCGTTCTCGTATTCGGCTGCAGGGCGCACGTCGATCACCACCACGTCGCCGCGCCGCGCTTTGCTCATCAACGAACGGCGCGTCTCGGCATCGAGTTTCTCGGGCGCGGAAAAAATGCCGTCCATCGCCACCTTGAGCTCGACCAGATGCTCTTCTGCCACCGTTCGCAGGTTGACCCACAGCGAACTGACGTCATCGCCGGACAAGCGATAGGAGATGAAGCGCCCGTCGCGCTCCGCGACCACCAGATGAGCTTCCCTGAGTACCTTGAGGTGCGCGCTCGCCAGCTTGATGTCGATGCTGGCCTCGGCGGCCAGCGACTCGACGGTCTTCGCCCCCTGCGCCAGTATCTCCAGCAGTTCAAGCCGCTTGGGGCTGGATACCGCCTTGCCGATGCGTGCCACCTCTTCGTAGAGCAGGTCCTTGATTTTTCGCTTGTCCATATTTCTTATACTCTAACGATTATTAGATTGTGTCAAGAAAACCGGTTGCCCTACCCGTTCTGGCGCCGATGTAAAGGGCATGAGTGTCCTGCGTGCTGCAACATGAAAAAGGCCGCCTCAAAGGCGGCCTGGCTATCGGCTTGTAGAAAGATTGCAGCCGACATCGCTTATGAGCGCTGATGGGCTTTGACTGGTCCGGGCCCAGTAGCGCCCGAAAGGCTCAAACAGGCCCGCTCCGTCTGGATATCGAATAACTACGACATGCGCGTCGCGGGCACGTCCCCTCGTCGGGTCGATCCCCGCGTTGCGGGGCCCCTCGCCCAACGGCTCGAAGAGGCCCGCTCCGTCTGGATATCGAATAACTACGACTTGCGCGTCGCGGGCACGTCCCTTCGTCGGGTCGATCCCCGCGTTGCGGGGC
>JBFHQA010000138.1:0-7051 GCA_041592455.1 Thiobacillus sp.
GCAGTGAACCTCAATTCGCCCGGCCAGGTGGTCATTGCCGGCAACAAGGCCGCGGTCGAACGCGCGATGGCGCTGGCCAAGGAGAAGGGCGCCAAGCGCGCCCTGCCGCTGCCGGTCAGCGTGCCGTCGCATTCCTCGCTGATGCTGCCGGCCGCAGAAAAACTGCTGGCACACCTGCAAACCGTGACATTCAAGGCCCCGGCCATTCCCGTGCTGCACAACACCGACGTGGAGGCCCATGCCGATGCCGACGCCATCCGCGCTGCGCTGGCGAGGCAACTGCACACGCCGGTCCGCTGGGTCGAGACCGTTCAGGCCCTGAAAGCCGCCGGCATGGATGCCGTCATCGAATGCGGCCCCGGCAAGGTGCTGGCAGGACTCGGCAAGCGCATCGACGACAGCCTGCCGGCCTTGGCGCTGGTGGATGAAGCCAGCCTGCAAAACGCACTCAACCAATAAGGAGACACCATGCTGCAAGGACAGATTGCCCTCGTGACCGGAGCCAGCCGCGGGATCGGCCAGGCGATTGCGCTGGCGCTGGGCCAGGCGGGGGCAACCGTGATCGGCACGGCCACCAGCGACAAGGGCGCCGAGGCGATCGGCGATTACCTCGCAGCCGCCAATATCAAGGGGGGCGGGATGAACCTCAACGTCACCAGCCCGGCCGAAATCGAAGCCACGATCACCACGATCAACGCCCTGCACGGCGATATCAGCATTCTGGTCAACAACGCGGGCATCACGCGCGACAACCTGCTGATGCGGATGAAGGACGAAGAGTGGGACGACATCATCGACACCAACCTGACTTCGGTGTTTCGCCTGTCTCGCGCCGTGCTGCGCGCCATGATGAAGGCCCGCGCGGGCCGCATCATTTCGATCGCCTCGGTGGTCGGTGCCATGGGCAACGCCGGCCAGACCAACTACAGCGCAGCCAAGGCCGGCATCATGGGCTTCACCAAGTCGCTGGCACGCGAAGTCGGCAGCCGCAACATCACCGTGAACTGCGTCGCGCCGGGATTCATCGACACCGACATGACGCGCGCCCTGCCCGAAGCACAGCGCCAGGCCTTGCTGGCACATATTCCCCTGGGTCGTCTCGGTGCGGCCGAGGACATCGCCCAGGCGGTGACCTTCCTGGCGTCGCCGGCAGCGGGCTATATCTCCGGTACCACGCTGCATGTCAACGGCGGCATGTACATGGCATGACCCAGTAGCAAAATTTGGTAGAATTCACCGGCTTTAAGTTTGTTAAAGCCCCTATTTCAAGAGAGGATCAGTAATGGATAACGTACAGCGTGTAATTAAAGTCGTCGCCGAACAATTGGGCGTCAACGAGGCAGACATCAAGAACGAGTCTTCCTTCGTCGGTGACCTGGGCGCGGACTCGCTCGATACGGTTGAACTGGTGATGGCGCTGGAAGAAGAATTCGGCTGCGAAATCCCCGATGAAGACGCAGAGAAGATCACCACCGTCCAGCAGGCCATTGACTACGTCAACAGCCACTCGAGCTGATCGTTCACCTTTGTAAGAAAAAGGACTGACTTTTGTCCAAACGTCGCGTCGTCGTCACCGGGCTGGGGATCATTTCCCCGGTTGGCAACACCATACCGGAAGCGTGGGAAAACCTCGTTGCAGGTCGTACCGGCATCGCCCGCATCACCCGTTTTGATCCTTCACCGTTCGCTTCCCACATGGCAGGCGAGGTCAAGAATTTCGACGTTGAGCAATACATCAACCCGAAGGAAGCCCGCCGCATGGATATCTTCATCCAGTACGGCATGGCAGCGGGTATCCAGGCGATTCGCGACTCGGGCATCGAAGTCACCGATGCCAATGCCGAGCGCATTGGCATCAACATCGGATCCGGAATCGGCGGCCTGCCGCTGATCGAGGACACCCATTCCCTGCTGATGGAATTCGGGCCGAGGAAGATTTCCCCCTTCTTCATCCCGGGCTCCATCATCAACATGATCTCCGGCAACCTGTCGATCCAGTTCGGCATCAAGGGCCCCAACCTGGCCGTCGTGACGGCCTGCACGACCGGCTTGCATGCCATCGGCCTGTCTGCCCGCATGATCGAGCACGGTGACGCCGACGTGATGGTCGCCGGCGGGTCGGAGTGTGCCGTGTCGCCGCTGGGCGTGGGCGGCTTCGCTGCCGCGCGCGCGCTGTCGACCCGCAACGACGATCCGGCCACGGCCAGCCGTCCTTGGGACAAGGACCGCGATGGCTTCGTGCTGGGCGAAGGCGCCGGCGTGATGGTGCTCGAGGAGTACGAGCATGCCAAGGCGCGCGGCGCGAAAATCTACGCCGAACTGTCGGGCTTCGGCATGAGCGGCGACGCCTATCACATGACGGCGCCGAGCACCGACGGTCCCAAGCGGTCGATGCTGAACGCCATGCGCGATGCAGGCATCAACCCCGACCAGATCAACTACATCAACGCACACGGCACGTCGACCCCGCTGGGCGACAAGAACGAGACCGATGCGATCAAGCTCGCCATGGGCGATGCGGCCTACAAGGCCGTGGTCAACTCGACCAAGTCGATGACCGGCCATTTGCTGGGCGGCGCCGGTGGCGTCGAGTCGGTGTTCACTGTGCTGGCGGTTCATCACCAGGTGTCACCGCCGACTATCAACATCTTCTCGCAGGACCCCGAGTGCGATCTCGATTACTGCGCCAACACGGCGCGGGACATGAAGATCGATGCGGCCCTGAAGAACAACTTCGGCTTCGGCGGCACGAACGGTTCGCTGGTTTTCAAGCGCGTCTGACCGTCGCTGCGTGAACCCTTGAGCATGCCGGAAACCCAGGAATGGCCGCGTCGGCCTGACCTGGTTCGGCTCCAGGCATCCCACCCCCAACGATATCCCGGCCTGTTCCACAGCAGCGGCGACAGCGGCTGGGACATCCTGTTCGCTTTTCCCCTGGATGCCGTGCGCATTCCGTTCGCCGATGGCTACGAGCAGCTGCAGGCGCATCCCGCCATGCAGCTGCAAGTCGCCCCGTCCGCGCATCATGCGAGCGGCCTGCCGTTTACCGGCGGCTGGCTGTGCGAGCTGTCCTACGAACTGGGGGGCGTGTTCGAGCCGAGCGTGGGCCTGCCCGAAGACGCGGACTACCCGCTGGCCTGGCTGGCCCGCATACCCGCAGCCATCCTGTTCGAGCGGGACAGCGGGCGGTGCGTGCTGATGGCCGAAAGCGGTCGGCGCGACCTGATCGATGCGATGGCGCGCGATCTCGAACAGACGTTGCCGGACGTGTCCGGCCTGCCACAACTGGCGAGCGTGCGCGAAGACGAACCAGAGGCCTTCCTGTCGGGCGTTTCACGCATCCAGGACTACATCCGGGCGGGGGACGTATTTCAGGTCAACCTGTCGCGGGGCTGGCAGGCCGAATTCGCCGAGGCACCGGCGCCGGCTGCCCTGTTTGCGAAACTGATGCGCAACAATCCGGCGCCGTTTTCCGCGCTGCTGCAGATGGACGGCTGGGCGATCGTGAGCTCGTCGCCGGAGCGGCTGGTTCGGCTCGACCGCGACGGCGTGCTGGAAACCCGTCCGATCGCCGGCACGCATCCCCGCAGCGCGGATGCGGCCGAAGACGCCGAACTGCGCGCGCGCCTGCAGGCGCACCCCAAGGAGCGTGCCGAGCACGTGATGCTGGTCGACCTGGAACGCAACGACCTGGGCAGGGTATGCGACCCCGGCAGCGTGAAGGTGAAGGCCCTGATGGACATCACCAGCTATGCCCACGTGCACCATATCGAATCCACTGTGTGCGGCCGCCTGCGCAGCGACCTGACGGTGTTCGACGCCTTGCGCGCGGTGTTTCCCGGCGGCACCATTACCGGGTGTCCCAAGGTGCGCACCATGCAGATCATCCATGAGCTTGAGCAGACGCCGCGACGAAGCTACACGGGCAGCGTGGGCTTCATCAACACCGACGGCAGCTTCGACTTCAACATCCTGATCCGCAGCTTTCTGCTGCGGGGAAATCGGCTGGGTTTTCGGGCCGGCGCCGGAATCGTGGCCGACTCCGTTCCCCAGCGCGAACTCGACGAAACGCGCGCCAAGGCCCGGGGCCTGCTGCGCGTGTTTGACCTGGCATGACGCGCGTCAACGGGCAGCCTGCCGAAAGCGTGAGCGTGCTCGACCGGGGGCTGGCCTACGGCGACGGCGTGTTTCGTACCCTGCACACGCAGGATGGCCAGCCGCTGTGGTGGGCGGATCATTATGCCAAGCTGGTGTCAGACTGCCGGGTGCTGGGGATGGCGTGCCCCGATGAAGCCCTGTTGCGCGACGAAGTGACCCAGGAAGCCGTGCCCGGTGAGGGCGTCGTCAAGATCGTGCTCACCCGCGGCACCGGCGCGCGCGGCTATGCGCTGCCCGCGCAGCCGAGCGTCACACGAGTGGTGATGGGCTCTGCCTTGCCGGACCATGCCAGGCCGGAGGCCTCGCCCGATATCCGCGCGCGCTGGTGCGCGCTGAGGCTGGGAACCCAGCCCCGGCTGGCCGGGGTCAAGCACCTGAACCGGCTGGAAAACGTGATGGCGCGGGCCGAATGGGACGACCCCGACATCCTGGAAGGTTTGCTGCGCGACGAAAGCGGTGCGGTCGTCGGCGGGGTCATGAGCAATGTCTTCTGGGCCCGGGGCGAAGTGCTCTTCACGCCCGATCTCACCGGCTGCGGGGTGGCGGGCGTGGCGCGCTCCCGTTTGCTGCGTGCGGCGGCGCGTTTGGGCATCGAGGTCCGTATCGGGCGCTGGCAGCCAGACGCTATACTCGCAGCCGACGAAGTGATGATCTGCAACAGCGTGATCGGCGTGCGCCGGGTGGCCAGACTGGACGATGCGACCTGGACACCCGCAGGCTGGACCGCGACCTTGAATACGGCCCTGAATGATGAAACTGATTAAGCGACTGTTCCTGCTGACTTGCCTGCTCGGTCTGGCGGCGGCGGGAGGCCTGGCCTGGTACGCCACCCAGCCCCTGAATTTCGAGCCCATGCCGAAGTCCATCAACGTGACGCCGGGAACCCATCTGCGCAACCTCAGCGTGATGCTCGAGAAGGAAGGCGTGGTGGGCAACGCGCGCGTGTTCTGGTTGCTAGGTCGCGTGCTGGGCAAGGGCGGCAAGCTCAAGGTCGGCGTCTACTCACTCGACAAGCCGCTGACGCCGCTCGAACTGTACTCCAAGATCGAGCGCGGCGAGGTGTCGCAGGCGCTGGTTCAATTTATCGAGGGCTGGAACTGGCGCGAACTGCGTGCCGTCCTCGCGGCCCACCCCCACCTGAAGAACGATAGCGCGGAGATGAGCGAGGCGGAGCTGCTGAAGACCCTCGGCGCCGAGGAAATGCGTCTCGAAGGCCTGCTGTTTCCGGACACCTATTTCTTTGCTCCGCATACCTCCGACATCAAGGTGCTGCGCCGCGCCTACCAGTTGCAGCACGACAAGCTCATGGCCGCCTGGGAGACGCGGGTGCCGGGCCTGCCTTACCGGACGCCCTACGAAGCGCTCATCATGGCCTCGATCGTGGAGAAGGAAACCGGCGCGGCATTCGAGCGTCCGCAGATCGCCGGCGTCTTCATCAACCGCCTCAGGCTGGGCATGCGCCTGCAAACCGATCCCACGGTGATCTACGGCCTCGGCGAGCGCTTCGACGGCAACCTGCGCAAGGTCGATCTGCAGACCGACACCCCTTACAATACGTATACGCGTGCGGGCTTGCCGCCGACCCCAATCGCGATGCCGAGCGAAGCGGCGATCAAGGCGGCGCTCAATCCTGCCAAGACCGACGCCCTGTATTTCGTTTCGCGCAACGACGGCACGCACGTGTTTTCCAGCACCCTCGAAGCGCATAACCGCGCAGTCAACCAGTACCAACGCCGATGAGCACGCCCGGTAAATTCATCACCCTCGACGGCGTCGATGGCGCCGGAAAAAGCACCCACCTGGGCTTCGTGGCCGACTGGCTGCGCCAGCAGGGCAGGGAAGTGATCGTCACGCGCGAACCCGGCGGCACCCCGCTCGGCGAGCAGTTGCGGGAGATGTTGCTGCATCAGGACATGAACGCCGATACCGAGCTGCTGCTGATGTTCGCGGCCCGCCAGGAACACCTGGCCAGTCTGATCTGGCCGGCTTTGGCTCGTGGCGCCTGGGTGCTGTCCGACCGCTTCACCGATGCCAGCTATGCCTATCAATACGGTGGTCGCGGCATCGACCGCAAGCGCATCGCTGCGCTGGAAGCCTGGGTGCAGCGCAATTTCCAGCCCGACCTGACGCTGCTGTTCGATGTGCCGGCCGAGGTGGCCGAAGCCCGCCGCTCGGCCGTTCGTGATGCCGACCGCTTCGAGCGCGAGGCAGACAGCTTCTTCAACCGGGTGCGCAACGCCTATCTCGAGCGCGCCGAGGCCGACCCCAAGCGGATTCGGGTGCTGGATTCGCGCCGCAGCATCGAGGAACTTCAGGCCGAGATCGCCCAACTGTTGGGGGCGCTGGTTTGAGCGTGCCCTATCCCTGGCTGGCGTCGGCCTGGCAGCGCCTGCTGGCAACGCGCGCCAAGCCAGCCCAGGCCTTGCTGCTAACCGGCCCCCGTGGCGTGGGCAAGGGGGCACTGGCCCAGGCGTGGTCGCAAGCACTGATGTGCGAAGCACCTTTGCCGGAGGGCGGCGCGTGCGGCCAGTGCCCGGCCTGTCACTGGTTCGAGGCCGGCTCCCATCCTGATTTCCGGCTCGTGACGCTGCAGGAGAAATCCGGCAAGGATGGCGAGGTCAAGATGGCTGCCAATATAGAAGTCGACCAGGCGCGCGAAGCAGTCGATTTCGTCCAGCTATCCACCTACCGGGCCGGGTTTCGCGTCGTGCTGGTAAACCCGGCCGACAGCCTCAACCTGGCGGCTGCCAATGCCCTGTTAAAGGTGCTCGAAGAACCGCCGTTAAATACCGTATTCGTGCTGGTGTCCGATCACCCCAGGCGCTTGTTGCCGACGATACGCAGTCGCTGCACGCGGCTGGATATCGGGCTGCCGCCGACCCAGGCCGCCCAA
>JBFHQA010000139.1:0-6919 GCA_041592455.1 Thiobacillus sp.
CCGGAGGTCTGGCGCAGGTTGACGCCCATCTCGCGCGCGATGATGTGCGCCAGCGTCGTCTTGCCCAGCCCCGGCGGACCGAACAGCAGCACGTGGTCGAGCGCTTCGCTGCGCTTGCGGGCGGCGTGGATGAAGATTTCCAGTTGCTCGCGCGCCTTGGCCTGGCCGACATATTCGTCCAGCGTGCGCGGACGCAGGGCACGCTCGACCTGCTCTTCCTGTGGGCTGGTTGCGGCAGGCGCGATGAGGCGATCGGTTTCGATCATGACGGCAAACGGTTCTCTTCGGACATGGGGCGATTCTACTCCGCGTCCCCGCCTCGCACGTCGGCATCGAGCACCAATTGACTCCGTCCCCGCGCCTTGGCCTGGTACAAGGCGTGATCGGCGCGCACCAGGGCACGATCGATCGAGTCGTCCGACACTGCCCCCAGCCAGGTATGGCCTGCGCTGAGGCCAGTCTGGAAATCCAGTCCGTAGGCGTTCAACTCGCTGGTAAAGTGATCGGCCAGGCGCTGATACCAGGTGTTCACGCCATGCTCACCGAGGTCGGTCAGCAACACGGCAAATTCGTCTCCACCCAGCCTGGCGGCGATGTCGGCGCGCCGGGTCAGCGCCTTCAGCGATTGCGCCAGCGCCAGCAGCACCTGGTCGCCCACCCCGTGGCCGAAACGGTCGTTGACCCCCTTGAAATGATCGATGTCGATCAGGACCAGTCCCACCGGATGGTTTCTTTCCGCCAGCCCGATGGCCTGCGAAAAGCGGTTCTCGAACGCCCGGCGATTCGGCAGTCCGGTCAGGGGGTCGGTCAGGCTCAGCCGGGCCAGTTGCTCGCGTTGGTCGTTCAATTGCTGCGCGATGCGGTTGATATCCTGCGTGGCGTGCTCGAATTCGACATAACGCGTATGAATGGCGGGTGCCGACTCATTGCGCGTCAGATGGGTCAGCGCGTCGAGCGCAGCCTGGATGTCTTGCTGGACCGGTCGACGCAACCTTCCCACCACGATCAGAAGCAGGATCAACACGCCGGCCAGCGTCAGCAATCCGGCCAGGATGTGCAGCCCGCCGTCGTTGAAGTGCCGGATCGAAGACTGCACCACCAGCTGCCATTGCATGGCAGGCAATGGCAGCCGGACCTCGCGCATCACCCCGTTCGGCGCCCCGCTGCTGACGATCGTCGTTCCGGTCGCGTCCAGAATGGAGATGACATGGCCGGGCTGCGCAGCACTGTCGATGGCCTGCTTCAACTGGGCGAGGCGGAAGCTGACGAACACCTTGCCCAAAGGCTGCTTGTCCAGCCCCTGAACGTGCGCAACCAGGTCGACATGCTCCAGGCCTTCAACGTCACGGTGAACGAACAAAGGAGCCGACTCGCTCGCATGATGCCGGAGCAGGTCGCGCTGGCAACTCGGTCCCACGCGAAGCAGGCTGGCATCGCCATAGACCTCGCCTGCCGGGCTGACCAGGGCCAGGCCGAGAATATTCGGGAGCAGGCGCTGGCGCGATGTCGCCCATGCCTGCAGGTCGCCGGGCGTGCCGACCTGCAACAGGTCGATCAGATGCGGATCGCGTGCCAGGTTGTCGACCAGTTCGCGATAATAGCCCCAGCTCTGCAGGATATTGGCCTGCGTCTGCCGGGCCTCCACGGCCAGGAGGCGCATCTCGGCGCGTTCGTTCGACTTGACGCTGAACACCATGCTCAAGGTCATGCCTGCCGTGAACATGCCCACCACGCCTGCCAGCAGCCATATGAAGCGCTTGCGGAGCGACACCAGCCCTGGGCGGGTGTTGCGGGTGGGGGGAGAGGTGTTGTCAGGCACGCGACAGGGCCCGCAAAGCCTGCCGGATCGCCTCGCCCACCGGCAGGTCCGGAGGCAGTTGACGCACCGCCTCCGTGGTTTCACGTTCGTTGTACCCGAGCGCCAGCAAGGCTTGCCGCACGTCGTCGGACACTCCCGCCGGCGCCGCGCTGGCGATCGCGCCCGCAAAGACCGGCTTGCCTTTCAACTCGAGCAGCAGGCGTTCGGCAGTTTTCTTGCCGATGCCCGGCACCTTGACGATGCGGCCGACCTCCTGGTCGGCAATGGCGATGGCCAGGTCGTTGACCGACAACCCGGACAATACCGACAGGGCCGTCTTGGCGCCGATGCCGGAGACCTTGAGCAGTTCGCGGAACGCCGCGCGCTCGGTCTCGCTGCCGAAGCCGTACAGCAGGTGCGCGTCTTCCCGGATCGCCAGGTGCGTCAGCAAGCTCACCTTTTCACCGAGAGCCGGCAGGTTGTAGAAGGTGCTCATGGGCACGTCGATTTCATACCCGACGCCGTTCACGTCCACCAGAACCTGCGGTGGATGCTTGGCGGCCAGCGTGCCGTTGATTCGTCCGATCATGTTGCCCGACCGTTCATGCAGTTGTCTCCGATGCCCATAGGATACCCGCAAGCAGCAAAGGGTACATGTGCGCCGCAAGCAGGGTGTGCCGGATCGCGGGTTCGAGTTGCCCTGGCGTGCCCGCCAGGCGCATCAGTTGCCGCCATGCCAGGATGGCTGGAATCCACGAAACCAGGGCACCCGCCGCCATGCCGGGCAATCCACCTGCCAGGATGCCGCCTGCCAGCACCAGTGCCGCCAGGGCCAGGATCAGCCCGTAGCCCCAGGCAGCGACCGCGGGCGGCAGGCGTGCCACCCAATGCAGTTTTCCGCTTGCCCGGTCTGCCTCGCGATCGGGAAACTGGTTGATGTAGAGAATATTGGCGGCGAGCAGAGCGTAGGGCATGCCCGCCAGCCACGGCAGGCTCCGGAACGCGCCCGCCTGGACATAGTCCGCCCCCACGACGATGAGGCCCATGCCGGCCACCACCGACACTTCTCCCCAGCCGCGGCTGTTGAGCCTGAAGGGCGGCGCCGAATAGGCCCATCCGATGGCCAGCCCTGCCAGTCCGATCCAGAACAGGCCCGGGCCTGCCACGCTGAGCAGCGCGATGCCGCCGGCGGCGGTCGCCGCAAGCAGCGCCATGGCAAAGCGCTGGACCTGGATCGGGGTCAGTATCCCGTTCTGGATGAAACGGCTGCCACCCGTGTAGGGATAGATGCGCTGCGTATTGCGCGCATCGCTACCGTTCAGGTGATCGCAATAATCGTTGAGCACATTGATGCCGGCGTGGGCCATCAAGGCCAGCAGCAGCGTGGCAAGCCCCGCGCCCCAGGAAAACGCGGCCCCGCCTGCAAGCGCCGTGGCCAGGCCGAGCAGGCAACCGGCCAGCGTCATGGTGAGAAAGGCCGGACGAGTGGCCAGCAGGTAGCGCAGGACAGGGTGGGACAGGCGCTCGCGGGAGGGCTCCAGCGAACGCGAATCCCTCATACCAGCCGCCCGCCCTTGACGCGATAACCCGCCGTCGAATGCGCCCCCAGCCGGCTGCCGTGGGCATGGGTGATCGCGCAGGCCAGCGCATCGGCCGCATCGGCGGTCGGTGCGGCGGGCAGGCTCAGCAGGCGCTTGACCATTTCCTGCACCTGCTCCTTGGCGGCCTTGCCCTTGCCGACCACGGACTGCTTGATCTGCAGCGCCGTGTACTCGGCGACCATCAAGTCGTTCGAGACCGCAGCGCAGATCGCGGCGCCGCGCGCCTGGCCCAGCAGCAGGGTCGACTGCGGATTGACGTTGACGAAGACGATCTCCACGGCACAGGTGTCGGGGCGATAGGTGGCGATGACCTCGTTCAGTCCGGCGAACAGCACGCCCAGCCGGCTCGGCAGGCTGCCTTCCCCGCTCTTGATCACGCCGCTGGCGACGTAGGCCATGTGCTGGCCGGTTTGCTCGATCACCCCGAAACCGGTGAGCCGCAAGCCAGGATCAATGCCGAGGATACGCAACGGAAGGATTACTCCGGCATGACGGCGTTGGTGTAGACATCCTGCACGTCGTCGAGCACGTCGAGCGCATCGAGGATCTTCTGCATCTGCACGGCATCGTCGCCGGCGAGTTCGGTCTCGGCTTCCGGGCGCATCGTGATTTCCGCCACGGCCGGCTTGAAGCCCGCCTTCTCCAGCGCCTCCTTCACCGCCTCGAAGGTGTTGGGATCGGGCGAGGTCAGCACTTCGATCGAGCCGTCCTCGTTGGGGATGACGTCGTCCGCGCCGGCGTCGAGCGCGACCTCCATGACGGCCTCCTCATCGGCGCCCGGCTCCAGGATGATCTGGCCACAGTGCTTGAACTGGAACGCGACGCAGCCGTCGGTGCCCATGTTGCCGCCGTACTTGTTGAAGGCGTGCCGGACGTCGGCCACGGTGCGCGTCTTGTTGTCGGTGAGGCAGTCGACCATCACCGCCACGCCGCCGATGCCGTAGCCCTCGTAGCGCACTTCCTCGTAGTTCACGCCATCAAGCTGGCCGGTGCCGCGCTTGATCGCGTTTTCGATGTTGTCCTTCGGCATCGATTCGGCCTTGCCCTTCTCGATCGCCAGGCGCAGCCGCGGGTTCATCGCGGGGTCGCCGCCGCCCATTTTGGCGGCCACGGTGATTTCCTTGATAAGCTTGGTGAAGATCTTGCCGCGCTTGGCATCCTGGCGACCCTTGCGGTGCTGGATGTTGGCCCATTTCGAATGTCCTGCCATGTCGATTCCAACGCAAAAATAAATAACCGGAGATTTTACACCGTGGCCCCCACTCTACGTTTCGGAATCGACCTCGGCGGCACCAAAATCGAACTGATCGCGCTCGATGTCGCCGGGAAGGAAAGGCTGCGACGCCGCATTCCGACCCCGCAGGGCGACTACCTGGCGACGGTTTCCGCCGTAGCCGCGCTGGTCCACCAGGCCGAATCGGAACTCGGCCAGAGCGGCAGCATCGGCATCGGCACGCCCGGCGCGGTCTCGCCCGCGACCGGACTGATGAAGAACTGCAATTCCACCTGCCTCAATGGACGGCCCCTCAAGGAGGATCTCGAGCGGGCGCTGAACCGCGAAGTCCGGCTGGCGAACGACGCCAACTGCCTGGCCCTGTCGGAAGCCACCGACGGCTCCGCTGCCGGCGCGGCGTGCGTGTTCGGCGCCATTCTCGGCACCGGCGTCGGCGGCGGGGTGGCGGTGCGCGGACACGTCCTGAACGGCGCCAACGCGATCGCTGGCGAATGGGGGCATTCGCCGCTGCCCTACTTCCAGTTCTCCCATGGCCAGGCCGACCGCGAGCCGACCGGACAACACCCCGCCACCGGCGAAGCGATCCTGCACCCCTGGCCCAGCCCGCGCGAACTCGAGGCGGCGCCCGCCTGCTACTGCGGCAAGAAAGGCTGCATCGAAACCTGGCTGTCGGGGCCGGCGCTCGCGGCCGATCACGTGCGCTACGGCGGCGAAGACCTGCCGGCGCACGAAATCGTGCAGCTGGCCAACGCCGGCTACGGTCCCTGCAGCGCGACGCTGGCGCGCTACGAGGAACGCCTGGCGCGCGCGCTGGCCGGCGTCATCAACCTGATCGACCCGGATGTCATCGTGCTCGGCGGAGGCCTGTCCAACGTCGCGCGCCTGTACGACACCATTCCGCGCCTGTGGCCGCGCTACGTGTTTTCGGACAGGGTCGACACCCGGCTGGTGCCGCCGAAGTACGGCGACTCCAGCGGCGTGCGCGGCGCGGCGTGGCTGTGGAGCGTGGTTGTTGCCGATTAATCGGCTTTAGAGCGCGGTTGTTGCCGCTTTAGCTGCTTTACAACCGCGGCCTCCCCTTCACGGGGACAACCACGGCCTACCCCTTGCGGGTGGAACGACTAGTGCAGCTTGATGCGCGCCCGCGTCGGCGTGCTGATGAAGTGGGCGTAGGTCGTCAGAGCGGTCTTGATCCAGCCGTTGAGCGCGATCTGGTGCATCTTGTGCAATGACCAGTAGACCAGCCGCGCCATCGCGCCTTCGATCATGATGCTGCCGCCGGTGAGTCCGCCCATCAGGTTGCCGACGGTGGAGAAGCGGCCCAGCGCCACCAGCGAACCGTAGTCCCGGTAGACATACTCGGGGAGCGACTGGCCGCGAAAGCGGCGGCAGATCGACTTCACCAGCATCGAGGCCTGCTGGTGCGCCGCCTGCGCGCGCGGCGGCACGAAGCCCTTGCCGTCGGGCAGCGCGCAGGCAGCACAATCCCCGAAAGCGAAAATGTTGTCATCGCGCGTCGTTTGCAGCGTGGGACGCACCACCAGCTGGTTGATGCGGTTGGTTTCCAGTCCGTCGATGTCCTTGAGGAAATCCGGCGCCTTGATGCCGGCCGACCACACCATCATGCGGGCGGGAATCACGCTGCCGTCGGCCGTCAGCAGGCCGTCCGGCAGTACCTCGATAACGCGCTCGTTGGTATGCACCTCCACCCCCAGCTCGGCCAGGCGTTCGGCTGCGGCGGCCGACAGCCGCGGCGGCAACCCCGGCAGGATGCGATCGGAGGCTTCGACGATCAGCAGCTTGAGGTTCTTGTCCGGATCGATCTTGTCCATGCCGTAGGCCGACAGCTCGCGCGTCGTGTCGTGCAGCTCGGCCGCGAGCTCGACCCCGGTGGCGCCCGCCCCGACGATGCCGACCGTGAGCTGGCCGGGCACGACGGGCTCGTTCTGGGTATTGGCGCGCAGGCAGGCATTGATGTGGCGACGGTGGAATTCGCGCGCTTGCTCGGGGGTGTCGAGCATGATGCAGTTTTCTTTTACGCCAGGTACGCCGAAATCGTTGCCGATCGAGCCGACCGCGATGATCAGCGTGTCGTAGCGGAAATGGCGGCGCGGAATGATCTCGACGCCTTCTTCATCCAGCGTGGGCGCGACGCTGACCTCCTGTCTGGCGCGATCCAGTCCGTCCATGCGCCCGAGGCGAAACGAGAAATGGTGCCAGTGTCCCTGGGCCAGGTATTCCAGCCGCTCCGAGTACGAGTCCAGGCTGCCCGCCGCGACTTCGTAC
>JBFHQA010000140.1:0-6751 GCA_041592455.1 Thiobacillus sp.
GGGTCGCCGATTTGTAGTCCAGAGGATCCTGCGCCGACAGAGACTATCTTGCTGAACGTGCTGTACGTTTTTGCATCCGAACTGGAACTGTCTGGGCTACTGAAGCTGGCAAGTTCCGCAGATGCGCGTAGGGTTTGCTGGGCGGCGGATGCTGCACCATAGTGGCTGCTGCTTTTGTAGGCTGTCGAGGTCGAACCGAGTCCAATCATCGAGGGCGGCAACGGCGTAGCGGTGCTGTAAACCACCGGGCCAGTTTCGGAACTGACATTGAATTGATTATAGAGGGCGTCGTAGCCCGAGACGCTGGATTGCTGCGCGTTGGCGTTGGCTGCACAGCAGGCGAGCAGCGCCGTAGCAAGCAGGGAGGTTTTGGGTTGTCTGGCTGCGTACATGATGCGCTCCTGTGAATGTGTGGAGCGATTAAGCAAGTAGCAGGCCACTGGCATGGTGGCGGTTGGGTGATTAATTTTCTTGATTAATCAACATCTTGCAGACGTCTGCCATGCCTGGGTGCAAAAGCGTGTAAAGAAAGTCGACAAGGGTTGCAGCGGCCCCTGCTTCATGGAGACGTTGCGGCAAGAGGCCGGTCGCGCCGCCGGCTTGCGAACCGGCGAGACGCGAGGCGGGTGCGTCAGCCGGCGGCAGGCCTACGCAGCGATCTTCCGGATGGCCTTTGGTGCGTTGCGGGTCGATCCCCGCGTGGGCCGCGGCAAGGCCTGAACTGGTGGGCGGTGAGCGCTGGGCGCTGGCCGTCCGGTCTCGTGCAGCTTGAAGCCGTCCACCAGCCGGGCCAGCTTGGCCGCCTGCGATTCCATGCTTTCGGAGGCAGCGGCGGCCTGTTCCACCAACGCGGCATTCTGCTGGGTGATCTCGTCCATCTGGCCCACGGCCTGGTTGACCTGCTCGATGCCGTCGCTCTGTTCCAGGCTGGCGGCCGCGATCTCGCTCATGAGTTCGGTGACGCGCTTGACCGAGCTGACGATCTCGTTCATCGCCACGCCGGCCTCGTCGACGAGCTTGCCGCCCACCTCGACCTTGCCGACCGAGTCTTCGATCAGGGACTTGATTTCCTTGGCCGCGCCGGCGCTGCGCTGGGCGAGATTGCGCACTTCGGTGGCGACGACGGCAAAGCCCCGTCCCTGCTCGCCTGCCCGCGCCGCTTCCACCGCGGCGTTCAGCGCCAGGATGTTGGTCTGGAAGGCGATGCCGTCGATGACGCCGATGATGTCGGCAATCTTCCTGGAGCTGTCCTTGATCGATGCCATCGTATCGACGACCTGTTCCACCACCTGGCCACCCTGAACCGCGACTTCGGCGGCCGATGACACAAGCTGGTTGGCCTGGATCGCGTTCTCCGAATTCTGCTTGACGGTGCCGGTGAGCTGTTCCATCGAGGCGGCGGTTTCTTCCAGCGACGAGGCCTGCGATTCGGTGCGGCCCGAGAGGTCGGCGTTGCCGGCCGCGATTTCGTTGGCGCCCGTATTCACCGTGTCCGAGCTTTCCTTGATCTGGCAGATGGCCCAGCGCAGGTTCACCTGCAGCACGCGGAGGGAATTCAGGATGTTGGCCATTTCATCGACACCCTGGCAATCGATGCGGCCGGTGAGATCGCTTGCGCTGAGGCGGAGGATTTCCTGGCGGATGCGGACCAGCGGCTGGATCACGCTGCGATAGGTCAGGACGCCGAACAGGCCAGCCAGCGGCACGCCCAGCCCGGCCAGGATCATGGCCCATTCGGCATACGAGGGATCGCCGTCCAGGGCGAGCCAGTTCAGCGCCCCCAGGCTCAGGAACATGAATGCAACCGCGACGACCGCCAG
Source organism: Thiobacillus sp. (assembly GCA_041592455.1). Lineage (GTDB taxonomy): Bacteria > Pseudomonadota > Gammaproteobacteria > Burkholderiales > Thiobacillaceae > Thiobacillus. The sequence continues at coordinate 1,821 of JBFHQA010000140.1, forward strand.
GATCAGCTGGCTCTTGAGCGAACGCACGGCCAGTTTTTCGAGGCCCTGCGTCCAGGAACGCCTGACTGCGCGGCCTTCGTGAACGGACAGCGTGGGGTCGCCGGCGCGAATGGCGCGATACGCTTTTTCAGCGGCGTTGACCTGGTCGCGGCCGGGTTTCGTGCGCACCGAGGTATAGCCGATGATGGTGCCGTTCTCGATGATCGGTGCGGCGTTGGCCTCGACCCAGTAAAAATCGCCGTTCTTGCAGCGGTTCTTGACCAGGCCGGTCCAGGGCTTGCCCGCCTGGAGCGTTTGCCACAGGTCGGCAAAGGCTTCGGGCGGCATGTCCGGATGGCGCACCAGGTTATGCGGTTGCCCGATCAGCTCCTCTTCCGTGTAGCCGCTGACCTTGACGAAATCCTGGTTGACGTAGGTGATCCTGCCGCGGGTGTCGGTTCTCGAGGTGGGGCTCTCGCCTTCGCGCAGGATGTATTCGGTGTTGGTGACGGGGGTGTTGGTACGCATGACGGGTATCGGCTAGTAAGAAAAAACGGGCGGGCTCAGGGCGCTATCTGCCTGGCTAAAGGGCTTCGATGGGCGAGCTTGGATTGCGAACGGGGCCAGCGCCAGGGCGGCGGCGCCGGGGGGTGCCCAGGTCCGGGCAGGCGATGACGGTCGACGGGATTGAATGCATACGAGGCTTCTCCATGATCAGTACCTGGGGAAGCACGCTGCTCTCCAGCAACTCCGCTACCATGAGCCTGGCCGTTTGGTCAGGGCTGTTAGGCCGGAAGCTTTGCGACCCGCACTTTCGACGCGGTGTGCCTTAGATGGAACGCTGACAGACCAGCGTGTCCATGTCGGATGGATCGGAGCGTCCGAAAAAATCTTTATATTGAGAGCAGGATATTTTTTTCAGGGCGCATGGTCAGGCCCTGCCGCCTTGAGAGGCCCTAGGCAGCGGGAGGCTGGGCGCGCCTGAGCTGCCGCAGCGCCTGCCATTCGTACAGCAGCAGCCCGGCCCCGATCAGCGCGATGCCGGCCCAGCCCATCGGCGGGATGCGCTCGGCATTGAGCGTCTGGCCGAGCAGCAGCGCGGTGACCGGCGTGATCAGCGTGATCAGCGCGATGCGCCCCGCGTCGACATGCTTGATCAGGTAGTAGTACAGCGTGAACCCGACGACCGAGCCCAGCACGCCCAGGTACACGATGGACGCCCCCCCGCGCAGCGTGATGTCGGCGGGCCACTGCGCTGCATCCGAGACGACCCAGGCCAGCGTGAAGCAGGGCACCGCCACGCCCAGCGCGCCGGTGGTGATGGCCAGCGAGGAAATGCGCAGGTTCAGCCGCTTGATCCACACCAGCCCCCCTGCCTGCGCGACCATGCCCGCCACCACGGCCAGGGTGGCGAGCGTGCCATGGCCGTCGCCCGGCCACGGCTGGCCGAAAATCGCCCACAAGCCGACCAGGCCCAGAACCAGCCCGGCGATGCGCAGGCGGGTCAGCGTGAATTCGCTCAGCCACAGGGCCGCGAACAGACCGGTCATCAGCGGCGACAGCCCGTAGATGACCGAAATCAGCCCCGAAGGAATGTGCAGCGCCCCCCAGTAGGTCAGCAGCATCGCCACGAACATCGAGAGCCCGCTGATCGCGTAGAGCTGGCGCGCCGCGGGCGTGAACGGAAAGGCGGTGCGGGTCACGCGCAGCAGCACCAGGCAGATCGCCAGACCGATCATCATGCGCGACATCACGGCGAAGCTGAAGCTGGCGCCCTGCGCGCTCCACTGGATGGCGAGCGGCGTGGTCGACCAGATGAGGATGACGCTGAGATAGGCGGCGGGGACGGACATGTGGGGGTTAGCGCGGTTCGCCGGCGTGCGGTCGCAATCGGTCAGAATTCAAGGTCGGCTTTCATGACCGTCACCGCCTGCCCGGTCAGCTTCACCCGGCCGGAAGCCAGTTCGCAGCCGACATCGCCGCCCCGCTTCGAGACCTGCCGGGCGCGCAGCACGGTCTTGCCGAGCCTGCCCGCCCAGTGGGGCGCCAGTTCGCAGTGCGCCGATCCGGTGACGGGATCCTCGGGGATGCCGACCTTGGGGCCGAAGAACCGGCTGACGAAATCGACTTGATCCCCCGGCGCGGTGATGGCGACGCCGCGCAAGTCCAACTGCTTCAGCAGGGCAGGGTCGGGCGTGATGGCGCGGACCGTCGCTTCGCTGTCGAAGACGGCGATGTAGTCGTCGGCGGCCAGTACCTCGAGCGGGCGCCGGCCCAGCGCCGCCACCAGCTGGGCCGGTGCCTCGCACGCGACAGGGGGGCAGGCCGGAAAGTCCATTGCCAGCAGCGCGCCCTGGCGCGTGACGCTCAGGTCGCCGCTCAGCGTTTCGAACACGATCGACGGCTGGTCGTAGCCCAGCGCGTCGAACAGGACATGCGCCGTGGCCAGCGTGGCGTGGCCGCAGAGCGCCACTTCGCTGACCGGGGTGAACCAGCGCAGCCTGAAGCCCTTGTCGGTCGGCACGAAGAAGGCCGTCTCGGACAGGTTGTTTTCCTCTGCGATGGCCTGCAGCAGCGCATCGTCGAGCCACGCGTCCAGCGGGCACACGGCGGCCGGGTTGCCTTCGAAGGCGCGGGCGGCAAAGGCGTCGACCTGGAATTGTCTGAGCTTCATGATTGGAAATGGGCCTAGGCCGGCAGGGTGTGCAGGCTTTCTGTTGCAATTTCCCGCACGTCGGCATCCTCGTCGGACAGGCGCGCGTCCAGCCAGGCGCGCGCCGCGGCGTCCCGGCTCAGTCCCAGGTAGTGGCAGGCGTCGGCCCGCACGCGCGCGTCGTCGTGCTGCGACAGTGCACCCAGTTGCGGCACCAGCGCCCGCAGGGTGTCGGTGCCCTCGAAATTCTCGAACAGCACGCCCGAGCCCAGCCGCACATTGAGGCTGGCCTCCACATTGCCGACGATGGGCAGCACGGCCGACAGCAGGGCCGGGTCCGACTCGATCATGTCCTGCACCCTGGGCAACTGGCCTTCCCTCAGCAGCACATGGAAATAGTCGGCCATCCCTTCTTCGCTGTCGGCCTTGGCAGCCCACTCGGACAGTTCGCCCTTGGTGTGGACGCCGGCAAGCGCGATGCGGCCCAGGCGCACCCAGGGCACCGAGCGCACGCCGAGTGATTGCCCCACCTCGGGGTGTTGCTCCAGATTAACGGCTTCAAGTCGGCCGATGATGCCCTGCTTCACCAGGTCGGACAGCGCCGCGAGCATGGCCGGGCAGTGGGGGCAGTGGGTCGAAATCAGCAGGAGCGCGTCGGGTGCGGGCATGGCGTATGAATCCGGAGCGTGATTCGGAAGATAATAGGCAGCATGGAATTTACCATTCTCCCCGTCACCCCGTATCAACAAAACTGTTCCCTAGTGTGGGACGAGGCCGGCCATGCCGCGCTGATCGACCCCGGCGGCGAGGCCGGGCGCCTGCTCGCCGAAGTGTCGGAGCGCGGCCTGCAGCTCACGAAAATCCTGCTCACTCACGGCCATCTCGACCACGTGGGCGCGGCGCTGGAGCTGCGCGATGCACTGGGCGTGCCGGTCGTCGGTCCGCAGCGCGAGGAGCAGTTCTGGCTCGACATGCTGCCGCAGCAGGCCGAGCTGTTCGGTTTTCCGCCCGCGCAGGCGTTCACCCCGGACCAGTGGCTCGACGACGGCGACACGGTCGAGGTCGGCAGCCTTATGTTCGAGGTGCTGCACTGCCCCGGCCACACACCGGGCCACGTGGTGTTTTTCCTGCGCGAGGCGCGGCTCGCGTTTGTCGGCGACGTGCTGTTCAAGGGCTCGATCGGGCGCACCGATTTTCCGCGCGGCAACCATGCACGGCTGCTGGCGGTGATCCGCGAGAAACTGTTTCCGCTCGGCGACGACGTGCGCTTCGTGCCGGGCCACGGGGCCATGTCCACCTTCGGGCACGAACGCCGCGAGAACCCCTTCGTCGGCCTGGAGTCAGATTGACATCAGTCCCATGCGGGCTACATAGAAAACAAGGAGACCACCATGAAGCCCTCGTTCGTTGCGGGTGCGCTGCTGGCCATGGCGCTGTTGCCCGGTGCCGTGGCGCAGGCACAGAACCTGTCCGCCATCGTCATGCCGCCCCCCGAGGCGCCGGCCATCACCCAGGAAGCCAAGGCCGTGCTCGACGAAGTGAATGCGCGCGTGCCGCAAATCGACACGGCGGGCCTGCTGGCGCAGTTGAAGGCGCAGCCCGATACCGTGGTGATCGACGTGCGCACGGCCGCCGAGCTCAACCTGCTCGGCGGGCACATCGACGCGCCGCTGTTCTTCAACCGCCCGCGCGGCTGGCTCGAGTTCCAGATCGAAACCGCCGTGCCGGACAAGAACACGCCCATCGTCGTCTACTGCGGCGTCAGCCAGCGCAGCCCGCTGGCCGCCGACACGCTGATCAAGCTCGGCTACAAGAACGTGAAGAATTACCGCGACGGCTTCTTCAACTGGAAGCGCGCCGGGCTGCCGGTACAGCAATTCGACAAGGCGCCGGCGTCCTTCCTCTACGACATGCCGCAGGAAGTCATCCCCGGCGTGTGGTCGGCTATCGGTGCGACCGCTCCGGGCACCTACGAAAACTCCGGCCACAACAACAACCTGTCGTTCGTCATCACCGACGATGGGGTGCTGGTCGTGAACGCCGGCGACAACTACCTGCTCGCGCAGAGCCTGCACGAGGAGATCAAGAAGCATACGAAGCAGCCGGTGAAATACGTAGTGCTGGAAAACAGCCAGGGCCATGCCATGCTCGGCTCCAACTACTGGAAGGAGCAGGGCGCGACCATCATCGCCCACCGCGACACCGCGGCCTACATGGAAAAAACCGGCTACGACGCGCTGGCGACCATGCGCGCCCGCGCGCGCGACAAGGCGTTCAAGACCGAGTTCGTCATGCCGGA
>JBFHQA010000141.1:0-6675 GCA_041592455.1 Thiobacillus sp.
AACAGCGTTTGCCAGTCCAGCACGCCCTTGACGTTGCGGGTCGCCGCGAGCTTGCCGCCGATCAGGCTCACGCCGGCCACGTCGACCGTCTTGCTGCCCAGGTCGAGATTCGCATTGCGCACGCGCGCCTCGGCAAGCTGCAACACCGGCGCCCCTCCGCCACGCGGCGCCAGCGCCAGCTTCTCCATGACGAGATTGGCGCCGCTGACGCGCAGCCAGGGCACATCGTCGCCCGCCGGGTTGCGGACCATGGCGAAACGGTAGTGCAGGCCGGCCGCCAGGGTGCCCGAAGGCATCTCGTAGTTGCGCGGCCCCTTGATCACGCGCAGCAGCTTGGGCAGGCGCACGCCTTCCAGTCCCAGTTCGCCTTCGGACGCAACCGGGTTCAAGCCGATATCGCCTTTCCACTTGAGAAGGCCACCCTGCTCCGGCAGCTTGGCCGCGATCAGGTAATCGCCGCGGTCTTCGGGTAGCGTGGACAGCCCGTCCAGTTCGACGCCGAGCGGCCGCAACACCATGCGGAACGGCGTGCCCGGCCGGTTGGCGTCCGTGTATTCGATATGGCCGTCGGCGATCTTGATGCGGTCGACCAGCAAGCGTGCGATCGTGTCGGAGGGCGGTTCCTTGTCCTCCTGCAGCTTGGCGATCAGCGCGGCCCAGTTCAGCTTGCCGCCCGGCCGCACGGTCAGCGTGGCGCGCGGCTGCTCGAGTTCGACGGCCTGGATGCGCCAGGCCCAGCGCGACAGTCCCGTGGTGTCGAGGTTGACGTAGAGCCGTTCGAAGCCGGCGAGCGGCTCGCCATTGGGCTCGGCCAGCCTGAGGCCGGTGACCGTGGCCTCGAGGGTCAGCGGGTTGAACTCGACCTGTTGCGCGCTCAGCCGGCTGGCCAGCTTGTTTTCGCCGATCCAGGGCAGCAGCTTCTTGGCCAGTGGATCGACCAGAAAGAACCCGAACACCAGATACAGGCCGAACAGGCCCGCCGCAATCAGCACCGGCAGGCTTAAGGCAATCCTGGCAATACGCCCCCGCATAGGGTCTCCCTTGTTTTATTTGTCCTGTATGACCTCGCGAATGATGCGGAAAATCTCACGGAACGCCTTGGGCGGCTTGTTGCGCGCGGCCTCGTCGCGGGCATTGCGGATCAGCTGGCGCAGGTGCGTGGCATCGGTGTCGGGATAGCTGTTGAGGAACAGCGTCAGCGCGTCGTTGTCGGCGATCAGCTTCTCGCGCCACTTCTCGGCCTGGTGCAGCTTGGCGTTTTCCGCCGCCGACACGCCGTTGAACACGTCGAGCTGCGCCTGGATTGGCTCGGGGTCGATGCTGCGCATCAGCTTGCCGATGTACTGCTTCTGGCGGCGCAACGCACCGTTCTGCGTGATCTTGCGGCAGTCGGCGACCGCCGCCCGCAGGTTGTCCGGCAATTCGATGCGCTTGAACTGCGCGTCGGGAAGCTTGACGAGCGCCTCGCCCAGTGTCTGCAGGGCTTCGGCCTCGCGCTTGACCTGGCTTTTGCTGGGGCCGGCGTAGACCTCGTCGGGGTCGAACGCCAGTTCGGCATCGGGATCAATCAGGCGCACGGTAGGACTCTCGGTTACTGTTATTATCGTTATTGTAGTTTCTGACCCCATAAAAACGCATTCGCGCCCCTTATCAATTGTAAATTCGACATGTCCCGCTCTCAATTCAGCTACACCCGCGACCAGCTCATGGCCCTGTCGCAGATCGTCATCGAGCATGCCGCCAGGCAGGGTGCCACCGCGGCCGACACGGAAATTTCCGAAGGCGTCGGGCAAAGCGTCAGCGTGCGCCAGGGCGAGATCGAAACCATCGAATACAACAAGGACAAGGGGGCCGGCGTCACCGTCTACATCGGCAAGCGCCGCGGCCACGCCTCGACCTCGGATCTGTCCGAAAGCGCCCTCAAGAGCGCGGTCGACAAGGCGCTGACCATCGCCCGTTTCACCGCCGAAGACGAGTGCGCGGGCCTGCCGGACCCAGACCGGCTGGCACAGGACGTGCCCGACCTCGACCTCTATCACCCCTGGGCCATCAGCGTCGAGGAGGCCGCCGAACGCGCGCGCGCCTGCGAAGCCGCAGCCCTGGCGATCGACAAGCGGCTGACCAACTCCGAAGGCGCCGGCGTCAGCGCCCACACCTCGCAGTTCATCTACGCCAACAGCCTCGGCTTCTGCAACGGCTACGCCGGGTCGCGCCATGGCATCTCGGTAGCCGTGATCGGCGAAGAAAAGGGCGCCATGCAGCGCGACTACTGGTACACCAGCGCACGCAACGCGCGCGACCTCGATTCGGCCGAATCGGTCGGCCGCATGGCCGGCACGCGCACGGTCCGCCGCCTGAACGGCCGTAAGCTCGACACGCGCACCTGCCCGGTGATTTTCGAAGCGCAGATCGCCACCGGCCTGATCGGCAATTTCGTCGCCGCCGTTTCGGGCGGCAGCCTGTACCGCAAGTCCTCCTTCCTGCTCGACAGCCTGGGCAAGACGGTGTTCGCCCCGCTGGTGCAGATCCGCGAAATGCCTTTCATTCCGAACGGGCTCGGCAGCGCGCCCTTCGACAGCGAAGGCGTGGCCTGCCAGGCGCGCGACATCGTCAAGGACGGCGTGCTGCAGGGTTATTTCCTGTCGAGCTATTCGGCGCGCAAGCTGGGCATGGCGACGACCGGCAACGCCGGCGGCAGCCACAACCTGATCGTCACGCCCGGCGAGCACGATCTCGACGGCCTGCTGAAGAAGATGGGCACGGGCCTCTTGGTCACCGAGCTTCTCGGCCACGGCGCCAACATGGTCACCGGCGACTACTCGCGCGGCGCGGCCGGCTTCTGGGTCGAAAACGGCGAGATCCAGTATCCGGTCGAGGAAATCACCATCGCCGGCAACCTGGCCGACATGTTCAAGGGCATCGTCGACATCGGCACCGACATCGAGCGCCGCAGTTCCAAGCAGGTCGGCTCGATCCTGATCGACAAGATGACGGTGGCAGGCAACTAGATGGCTGCGGCCCGCACGACTCCGCACGGGCTTCTGCCCTCTGTGGATCGACCATTCCGTGTGGCGGGCCGCTTCTTCATCGCGATTTGCGTTCTGTTGCTGCTGGCGGCCTGCGACCGCGGCCCGACGCTGCCCCGGCTCAACCCGCACGACGTCATCGTCGCCTTTGGCGACAGCCTCACCCACGGCACCGGCGCCACCCCGGATTCGGCCTACCCCGCCGTGCTCGCTGCGCTGACCGGCCGCACCGTGATCAATGCCGGCGTGCCCGGCGACACCACCAGTTCGGCGCTGCAACGCCTGCCCGACGTGCTGGACGCGCACAAGCCGCGCCTGGTGCTGCTGTGCCTGGGCGGCAACGACATGCTGAGAAAGCAGCCCGAAGCCGCCACCGAAAACAACCTGCGCCTGCTCGTTCGCACCATTCGCGCCAGCGGCGCCGACGTGGTGCTGATCGGCGTACCCGAACCGAGGCTGTTCGGCGGCGCGCCCGACTTTTACACCCGGGTGGCCGAAGACCTGCAGCTGCCGCTGGAGCGCGACGTGTTCAACGACGTGCTGAAGGACAATCGCCTCAAGGCCGATCCCATCCACGCCAACGCTGCCGGCTACCGCGTCGTGGCCGAGCGGCTGACTGAATTCCTCAAGGAGGCCGGAGCGCTATGAACGCCTTGCTCACCCTGGCCCGCCTGATCGATGCGCTGACCGAACGGGTCGGACGCCTCGTCATCTGGCTGGTGCTTGTCGCGACCCTGGTGTCGGCGGGCAATGCGCTCGCCCGCTACGCGCTCGGCGAAAGCTCGAACGCCTGGCTGGAAATCCAGTGGTACCTGTTCGGCGCGATGTTCCTGCTGGCAGCGGGCTACACGCTCAAGCACAACGGCCATGTGCGCATCGACATCCTGTACAACCGCCTCGGCGCGCGCGGACAGGCCTGGATCGATCTCGCCGGCGGCCTGCTGTTCCTGCTGCCGACGGCCGTGCTGCTGGCCTGGCTGGCCTGGCCGATGTTCATGGACGCCTGGACGACGCAGGAAATGTCGCCCGACGCGGGCGGGCTGATCCGCTGGCCAGTCAAGCTGCTGCTTCCCGTCGGCTTCGGCCTGCTCGCCCTGCAGGGCGTGGCCGAAGTCATCAAGCGCATCGGCGTGTTGAGCGGCCATTACACGATGCCTGGCGAAGCACCGGCGGAGGAAGTCTGATGGAAGCCCTGCTGCTTGAAAACATCGCCCCGCTGATGTTCCTGGGCCTCGTCGTATTCCTGCTGCTGGGCTATCCGGTGGCCTTTGCGCTCGCCGCCAACGGCCTGCTGTTTGCCGGCCTCGGCATCGCCAGCGGCCATCTGGATTTCTCGCTGCTGCAGGCCTTGCCCGAGCGCGTCTACGGCATCGTCGCCAACCCCACCCTGCTTGCGATTCCGTTCTTCGCCCTGATGGGCCTGATCCTCGAGCGCTCGGGCATGGCCGAGGACCTGCTCGACACCATCGGCCAGCTGTTCGGCTCGTTGAAAGGCGGGCTGGCTTATGCGGTGATCCTGGTCGGCGGCCTGCTCGCCGCCACCACCGGCGTGGTCGCCGCCACCGTCATCGCCATGGGCCTGATCTCGCTGCCGGTGATGCTGCGCTACGGCTACGACAAGCGGCTCGCCACCGGCGTCATCGCTGCCTCGGGCACGCTGGCGCAGATCGTGCCGCCGTCGATCGTGCTGATCGTGCTGGCTGACCAGCTCAACGTGTCGGTCGGCGACATGTATCAGGGCGCGCTGCTGCCCGGCCTGACGCTGGTCCTGATGTACATGGCCTACGTGTTCGTCGTGACCCTGTTCAGGCCGCAGGCCGCGCCCGCGATGCCGGCCAGTGCGCGCACCCTGCACGGTTCGGCCCTGATGCTGCGCGTGCTGACCACCCTGATTCCGCCGCTGGTGCTGATCTTCCTGGTGCTCGGCACCATCTTCATCGGCGTGGCCACGCCGACTGAAGGCGGCGCGATGGGTGCCGCCGGCGCGCTGCTGCTGGCGATGATGCGCGGCCGGCTCTCGCGCCTGCAGCTCACGCAGGCGATGGACAGCACCACGCGCCTCACCACGTTCGTCATATTCATCCTGATCGGCTCGACCATCTTCACCCTGATCTTCCGCGGCCTCAACGGCGACCTGTGGGTGGAGCACCTGTTCAGCCAGCTGCCGGGCGGCGTGCTCGGCTTCCTGATCGCGGTCAACCTGCTGGTGTTCACGCTGGCCTTCTTCCTCGATTTCTTCGAGATCGCCTTCATCGTGGTGCCGCTGATCGGTCCCATCGCCTACAAGCTTGGCATCGACCCGATCTGGTTCGGTGTCATGCTGGCTGTCAACATGCAGACGGCCTTCATGCACCCACCGTTCGGCTTCGCGCTGTTCTACCTGCGCAGCGTCGCCCCCAAGGCCATCCGCACCGCCGACATCTACTGGGGCGCCATCCCCTTCCTGCTGATCCAGTTGGCCATGGTGGCCATCGTGCTGGGCTTTCCGCAGATCGTGCTGCGCGACGCCCCGCCCGACGCCAGCAGCGTCCAGGAAATCCAGATCGACGTCGATCCCGAAGCCGGCTACCTGCCTGCCGAGTGGCGCTGACCCCTTTGCACCCGGCCTCGGCGCCGGGTGTAACAGCCTGTTTCCCCTTCAGTTTCGGCTCCGTTTGCCGTTAGCTTCCATTAGCCATTGAAAGATTCGCCTCAGCCGTTGCAACCGGCCGATGATCGGCCCTGACACGAACATGAACAAGATCTACCGCATCGTCTGGAACCGCGCCCGCAGCACCTGGATGGTGGCATGCGAGACCGCCCGCACGGCCGGCAAGGCGTCCACCACGCTGACCCAGCCGGCCGCCCTGGCCGCCGTCGGCCTGTTCGCGCTGCTGCCTCCCGCCCTCGCCTCCTCGCTCGCACCCGACGCCCTGCCGACCGGCGGACAGGTCGTCTCCGGCTCCGCCTCCATCAGCCAGGCCGGCAGCGCCATGACGGTCAACCAGGCCAGCGACCGGATGATCGCCAACTGGCAGAGCTTCAATATCGGCTCCGGCGCCAGCGTGACCTTCAACCAGCCCGGCGCCGCCAGCATCGCGCTCAACCGCGTGATCGGGCAGGACCCGAGCCAGATTCTCGGTGCGCTGACGGCCAACGGCCAGGTGATGCTGGTCAATCCGGCCGGGGTGGTTTTCGGCGCCGGCAGCCAGGTGAACGTGGGCGGGATCACGGCGACGACGCTGAATCTGTCGGATGCGGATTTCCTCGCCGGGCAGTATCGCTTCAGCGGCGGCTCGGGTTCGGTGATCAACCAGGGCCAGATCACGGCCAACGGCGGGGTGGTGGCGCTGGTGGCGCCGGTGGTGCGCAACGAGGGCACGATCAGCACGCCCGGCGGCACGACGGCGTTGGCCGCCGGCGAGCAGGTGACGCTGGATTTCGTCGGCGACGGCCTGGTGTCGGTGACGGTCAGCCAGTCGACGCTGGATGCGCTCGCCGAGAACCAGGGCCTGATCCGGGCCGACGGCGGGGCGGTGATCCTCTCCGCGGGCGCAGCGCGCGACCTGCTCTCGTCGGTGGTCAACAACAGCGGCGTCATCGAGGCCCGGGGCATGAGCACCCGGGGCGGACGCATCGTGCTGGAGGGCGATACGGTCGTGCAGTCCGG
>JBFHQA010000142.1:0-6425 GCA_041592455.1 Thiobacillus sp.
CCATCGGCCTCGGTCCAGGCGATCACGCCTCCGGGCCAGGAACATCTGGATACGCTCATGGAATCGATCGAGCTCGGGTATATCCGGGGTGTCCGGAAGAAGCTCGACGAAATCAATTCACTTTCCCCGGAATATGCCGAATTCGTCCGCGTCATGCAGATTCTGGCCGGACAGTTCCAGTTCGAGGCCATGAAGGAAATTCTGAGAAAGCACACCCATGCCAGACATTGACCGCTTGAACGAGGATGTCGTCCTGATCGTCGACGACGTGCCGGAAAATCTCTCGCTGCTGAACGACGCACTGGACGATGCAGGTTACGCGGTGCTGGTCGCAACCGGTGGCGAGAGTGCACTGCAACGAGCCCGCCAGACCCTGCCGGACGTCATCCTGCTGGATGCCGTGATGCCCGGAATGGATGGCTTCGAAGTCGCCCGTCGACTCAAGCTCGATCCGGCGACAGAACCCATCCCCATCATTTTCATGACCGGGCTGACAGAACCCGAGCACGTCGTTGAGGCCTTCGCCGCCGGCAGTGCCGACTATGTCACGAAGCCGATACGCCCCTCCGAAGTGCTGGCGCGCATCGCAAGCCACGTGCGTCGAGCCCGGCAGACCCAGCAGGCACGCAGCGTGCTCGACGCCTACGGCCAGGCCTGCATGGCGATCCGCCCCGCAGACAGCCGGATCGTGTGGCAAACCCCTCTGGCCCGTGACCTGATCGGCAACTACTGCGGCGACAGCGCCGAGTCGTCAGCTCGCATCGCAACCTGGATTGCATGTGCAACAAGCCATGCGGCCGCCTCCCAACCCCTGCAGATAAAAGGCAGCAAGGGCAGGCTCGTGCTCACGCTGCACGGACACACCGAGGAAGGTGAATGCCTCGTCGTGCTCAAGGAAGACAATGACGACGCCCTCGTGAACACCCTCACGAGCCGCCTGAACCTCACCACGCGCGAAGCCGAGGTGCTGTACTGGGTCATCGCCGGCAAGACCAATCGCGACATCGGCGATATTCTCGGAATCAGCCACCGCACCATCAACAAGCACATGGAGAACCTGTTCGACAAGCTGGGCGTGGAAACGCGAACCGCTGCCGCAGCCGTGGCGATGCGTTGCCTGCAGTTGCCCGTCTAGACCCTCGCCGAGGCACGCCTCGCGTTCTGCTCGCCCGACCCAGAACGTCAACAAGCGGGCTGCGTGTTATTGCGCCCGCAGCCCGCTCCAGCCCTTTTCCTTCAAGCACAACAACAGCCCGCGGGTGGCTTGCTGGGTCCGGTTATCGGGCCGATGTGCCTCCCCTAGCCTGGCAACACAGGCGTCCGTATCGAGTCCCAGGCTCCCGGCGCTTCCGCCGGCTTTCCACCACGATCCCACCTTGAATGTATCCATGGGGTCAGGCGTGCGCTGAATGCCGCTGCGCGCCTGTCCTCTGGCCGGCTCAGGTGCGGGGATGTTCTCGATCCTCCGGTCGCCCGGAATGACGGCCGCCTCGATCACGGGTTCGGCGCCCAGTGAGTCCATGTGCTTCAGGCCCGTCACGAACCATCCGCCTTCCGCAAGGCATTGTCTGGTGGCCTCGGGTTCAGGGTTCGCCTCACGGCAGGCTTTTTGCGCTGCTTCAAAATCGCTCGCGCTTCCGCCGCGCTTGAAAGCAAGCTCGCCGCAGCCGCCGAGCAGCCACGTGGTGAGCACCAGGATGCCTGATGCACGCAGGATCTGCGTCGCAGTGAGATCAATCATTCGCCCTGTCCTTTCCTGTTCATCGCGGTTGCTGTCTGCCCATGAAAGGTAGCACCCAATGCTTCGGCCTCGCACTTCAGCGTCTACGTCAGATGACTTATTCCGGTTCGAGACCGCTCTGACTAACCTGCCTCCATGCCTTATCGGATGTTGTCGGTGCGCATCGTGCTGTCGCCACCCACGACGCCATGACGTTTTCTCATTCATCAACGGGAGGTTGAAATGCAGTTCGAGTTCAGGAAAACACAATTGGCTGCGGCGCTGGTCGCCGTCGTCACCCTGCCAACGGGCAGTGCCATTGCAGGCGGCACGATCACGTTCGGCGAGGACAAATGGGTCAGCGTCGGCCTGGGCATGCGCGGCAGCTACAGCAGCGTCGAGAATGCCGCGCCCAATGGCACGTCGTATTCGCACAACTTCAGCCTGGACAGCGCCCGCATCTATCTCGCTGGCTCGCTGAACAAGTCCATCAAGGGCATGCTGAACACCGAGAAGGATATCGCGGGACAGGGATTCCAGGCCATTGACGCCAATGTCCAGATCTCGGTCACGCCTGAGCTGACCATCTGGGCCGGTCGCTTTCTCTCGCCGAGCGATCGCGCCAACATGGCCGGCCCCTACTATTCCCTGGGCGGCGGCTACTGGTCAGGCATCGCTTCCCGCTACGGCTTCAACGGCGGCTACATCGGTCGTGACGACGGTGTGGCCGTCGTGGGCAGCCTGATGGACGGCAAGGTTTCCTACGCCGTCGGTGCCTTCGAGGGCAATACCACGTTCAAGATCGCGCCCACCGCAACGTCCAACACTACCCACAGAACCGGATCGGACGGACTGATGTATGCAGGCAGGCTGCAGATCGACTTCTGGGACGCAGAACCGGGCTATTACGGCACCGGAAACTACCTGGGCAAAAAAGACATCCTGGCGATCGGCATCGCCGGTCGTTCTCAGAAGAACGGCGCATACAAGGCTGGCTCGACAGGCGACTATGGCTCCTACAGCATCGATTTCCTGATGGAGAAAAAGGGCGTGGGGCCCGGCGCACTTTCGTTCGAGGCCGCAGGATACGACTACGACACGGATAACGTCTGGATGATGGAACAGGGCCGCGCCTACTCGGCCGCTGCCGGCTACATCTTCGACCAGAAGATGGGCTGGGGCCAGCTCCAGCCGTTCGTGCGCTACCAGAAGTTTACGCCGGACAACAACGTCGACATCAAGAAGCACGAACTGGGCGTGAACTACATCATCGATGGCTACAACGCCCAGGTCGGCGCGGTCTACTCGAACACGAAAGAAACCGGCAAGAGCGACATCAGCGCTGTCAACATCGCCATGCAGTTCCAGTTCTGATCAGCCAGGGCGGCGCCTCAAGAATTCGCCGCCCCGCGTAACGCATCCCTCGCAACCAACAACAGGAGTTCACCATGCAAACTCGTCGCAACTTTCTGAAACTGACCATGCTCTCGGGACTGATGACGTTGTCCGGCCTCGCGAGTCTGCCCGCCATGGCCGCCGACACCATCAAGGTCGGCATCCTTCACTCCCTGTCGGGAACGATGGCCATCTCCGAGACGGCGCTGAAGGAAACCGCGCTCATGACCATCGACCAGATCAACAAGTCCGGCGGCGTCATGGGCAAGAAGCTGGTACCGGTGGTGGTCGACCCCGCTTCCAACTGGCCGCTGTTCGCCGAGAAATCGCGCCAACTGCTGACCAAGGACAAGGTCGACGTGGTGTTCGGCTGCTGGACGTCAGTGTCCCGAAAATCGGTTCTGCCCGTCTTCAAGGAGCTGAACGGCCTCCTGTTCTACCCGGTTCAGTACGAGGGCGAGGAACTTGAGAAGAACGTGTTTTACACCGGCGCCGCACCGAACCAGCAGGCGATCCCCGCAGTGGAGTACCTGATGAGCAAGGACGGCGGTTCGGCCAAGCGCTTCGTGCTGCTCGGCACCGACTACGTCTACCCGCGCACCACCAACAAGATCCTGCGCGCCTTCCTGCACAGCAAGGGCATCAAGGATGCGGACATCATGGAGGAGTACACCCCCTTCGGCCACAGCGATTACCAGACCATCATCGCCAAGATCAAGAAGTTCGCTTCGGAAGGCAAGAAGACCGCCGTGGTCTCGACGATCAACGGCGACTCCAATGTGCCCTTCTACAAGGAACTGGGCAACGCCGGCCTGAAGGCGACCGACGTACCGGTAGTGGCGTTCTCCGTAGGCGAGGAAGAACTGCGCGGCGTCGATACCAAGCCGCTGGTGGGACACCTGGCAGCCTGGAACTACTTCGAGTCGATCAAGAACCCGACCAATGCCAAGTTCAACAAGATGTACAAGGACTGGGCCAAGAAGAACAAGCTGCCCAACGCCAACACCGTGGTGACCAACGACCCGATGGAAGCGACCTACATCGGCATCCACATGTGGAAGCAGGCTGTGGAAAAAGCCAAGTCCACCGATGTCGACAAGGTGATCGCCGCCATGGCAGGCCAGACCTTCAAGGCGCCGTCCGGGTTTACCGTGAAGATGGACGAGAAGAACCACCATCTGCACAAGCCGGTCTTCATCGGTGAAGTGAAGGCTGACGGCCAGTTCAACGTGGTGTGGAAAACCAAGGGCCCAGTCAAGGCCCAGCCGTGGAGCCCCTACATCCCGGGCAACGACAAGAAGAAGGACGAGCCGGACAGCAAGTAAACCGGCCCGGCCGACGGGTCGTCAAATCCGTAGAGTCCCCCGTCCGGCCCTGGCCGGGCGGGCCACATACGAGACACCGATGAAATCCATTCTTTTTACTTTCATGCTCTGGATCTGCAGCGTGCAGGCCTGGGCGGCACTCGATGCCGCCGTGGTCAGGCAATTGGCTGCTGAAGATTCCGACGACAAGATTGCCGCCATACAGCAACTGGGCGCCGGCGACAGCCGCGAAGCGCTGCCGGTTCTGAAGGCACTGGCCAACGACGAACTGTTCGTCGAGGGCGACAAGATTTACCTGATGGTCGACGACAAGGTCATCGATGTCGTGACGGGAGCCGAGATCCTTCCCGCGCCCGAAAGCTACGACTCGATCATCATCAACAACCGGATCCGCGCTGAACTCTCCAATGCCATCGCATCGCTGCGGCTGCTGAATCCCGATCGCGAAGTGAGGCTTGTCGCCGCGCAGGAACTGCAGACCCATACCGGCATGGAAATGGTGCCGATCCTGGCAAGGGCGCTGTCGCGAGAAACGGACGCCGAAATCAAGTCACTGCTGCGACTGGCTCAGGCCCAGGCCAATCTCGGCAGCCCTGATGCTGCCGCGCGGCTATCCGCTGTGCAGACTCTGGCCGAAAGCGCCAGTCCCGCAACCAAGAACCTTTTGCTGCCGCTGACCAAACCCGCGATCGAATCCGATCCCAAGGTACGCGAGGCCGCCGCCACCGCACTTAAATCGATCGAGACCAAACTGGCCTTCGGCGAATATGTCGGGCAGGTTTTTTCCGGCATCTCGCTCGGCAGCATCCTGCTGCTTGCTGCCCTGGGACTCGCCATCACCTACGGCGTGATGGGCGTCATCAACATGGCACACGGCGAATTGCTGATGGTGGGTGCGTACACCACCTATTTCATGCAGGGGCTGTTCCGCACCTACCTGCCGGAACATGCCGACTGGTACGTGCTGGCCGCGATTCCCGCTGCATTCCTGTCGGCTGCGCTGGTCGGCATGCTGCTCGAACGCACCGTCATCCGCCACCTCTACGGCCGCCCGCTCGAAACACTATTGGCAACCTGGGGCCTGAGCCTGATCCTGATCCAGGCGGCGCGCGTGCTGTTCGGCGCGCAGAACGTCGAACTGTCGAACCCGTCGTGGATGTCTGGCGGCGTCGAAATCATGGCAGGTCTCACGCTGCCGTGGAACCGCATCGCCATCATCGGCTTCACGCTGTTCGTGCTGGCTTTGGTGTGGCTGCTGATGCAGAAAACCCGACTCGGCATGTTCGTTCGTGCGGTGACGCAAAACCGTTCCATGGCAGGGTGCGTCGGCGTACCGACGGCACGCATCGACACGCTCGCCTTTGGCCTCGGCGCAGGCATTGCCGGTCTCGGAGGCGTGGCCTTGTCTCAGATCGCCAACGTCGGGCCGGATATGGGACAAGGCTACATCGTCGATTCCTTCATGGTGGTGGTGCTCGGCGGTGTCGGCCAACTGGCTGGCGCAGTCTGGGCCGCCCTCGGGCTTGGAATCGTGACCAAATTCCTGGAGGGATGGGCCGGCGCCGTGATCGCCAAGATCGTGGTTCTGGTGATCATCATCGTCATCATCCAGAAGCGTCCACAGGGCCTGTTCGCGCTCAAGGGACGATTTGTCGAGAACTGATATGCCTACATCCTTCACCCTGCGTTTTCTCGGCTCGCTGACGCGCACCGGATGGATCGCGATGACGCTGTTCGCCGCCATCACCCTGCTGCTCATGCCGGCGCTCCATCTGCTTGTGCCCGCAGGCCATCCTCTGCACGTCTCCAGTTTCGTCATCACCCTGGGCGGCAAGCTCATGTGCTACGCCATCGTGGCGGTGGCGATGGACCTGATCTGGGGCTACGCCGGCATCCTGTCGCTCGGCCATGGCTTTTTTTTCGCCCTTGGCGGCTATGCCTTCGGCATGTATCTCATGCGAGAAATCGGCACCGATGGCTCCTAC